>CAUOQW010000261.1:0-4554 GCA_963506825.1 uncultured Cellvibrio sp. | reverse complement strand
TAGTTATTTTATTTAATCTTTAGGCTAGTAGATATTGTACATGACTGGGCCCCGTTAATGACGAGTCTCGTAAAACTGTCACATTAATTGGCTGGTATACCGCTATATAGGGTTTGAATCACGGTTACCTAAGTCTAAGTTTAGGCTGCATATTCTGCGATATATTAGCTTTGCCCCAGTGTTCCTGACCCTTGATTTCCTAGGTAATTTAGCGACTCGGTGCAGCCCTATTGTGACGTTTGGTTACAATTAATGACATTTGTGAATTTTGGATGCGAAGGTGCTTGTGCCACAATCGCCGCTGATAATTTTTTACCTTTAATTCCGTATTGGGTGGGTCTTTTGTAATGAGAAAATCTAAATCGATAATCATCGCCGTCGCTGCTTTATTGGGAATATTTTTAATTTTATTCCTTGTGAAGTTCACCCAAATTTTTTCTATGGTGGAGGCAGGCAAAAGTTTTGTGCCGCCGCCAGAGGCAGTCGGTGCATTCACTGCCGAGTCTCAGGATTGGCCGAATACTTTTACTGCTATGGGTACCGTAGAGGCGGATGAAGGTATCAACGTCTCGGCGGAAGTGGCCGGTAAAGTTCAAAAGATTCTCTTTAAATCTGGTGAGCGCGTGAGCGCGGGCACAGTAATTCTTGTGCAGGAATCAGGTAATGAAACTGCTCAATTAAGTGCGGCCAGTGCGCGTTTGCGTTTAGCAGAAGCTAACTATGAACGCATGGTGCAGTTGCGCAAAAAAAATACCGTTTCACAAAATGAGTTAGATACAGCCTTGCAACAAAAAGAATCTGCACAGGGTGATGTTGATAACTTAAAAACCACCTTAGAGAAAAAAGTAGTTAAGGCACCTTTCGATGGCCGTTTAGGTATTCGTAAAGTTGACTTGGGCCAAGACTTGGCAGTGGGTACACAAATAGTCTCGTTGCAAGCGACCAATCGCGTTCGTGTGAATTTCCCTGTGCCGCAATTCTGGTTGGTGAAAATGAACAAAGGCCTGCCAGTTTCTGTGCAATTGGGCGATGGCTCTAACAATGTTGTGAAAGGTGAGGTGACTGCAGTAGGTGCTGATATAGATGCAACCACTCGCAACGCCACCGTGCAATCGTCGTTGGAAAACGCCAGCAATCAATTTATCCCTGGCATGGCTGTGCAAACCCAAGTGACTTTATCTGATCCACAAAAAGTATTGGCGGTACCAAGTACGGCGGTTATTTTCGCTCCCTTCGGTGATACTGTTTTTGTTATCGAAAAAGATAAAGAAAAAGGTACATTAAAAGCGCGTCAACAGTTTGTGCGTTTGGGTAAATCACGCGGCGACTTTATTGAAATTGCCGATGGCCTTAAAGCCGGCGAACAAGTGGTAAGCGCAGGTGCTTTTAAATTAACCAATGGTCAATCTGTAGTCATCAGCAAAACCCCGCAGCCAGTATTTAATGTTATGCCCAAGCCTGCTGATAATTAATTTTTATTACTCACTTAGTGCTGAAGTGAATTCAGCACTAAGGATTCGCCCGTAAATTATTTTCACTCAAACACGATTGAGTTATTTATATGAAATTTACTGATATTTTTATTAAACGACCTGTGCTCGCCATGGTCGTGAGCCTGCTGATTTTAATAGCAGGTATTCAAGCGGCCACTTCGCTTTCTGTGCGCCAATATCCACGCAGCGACATTGCTGTTATCACCATCAACACCGTTTATGTTGGCGCTAACGCTGAATTGATTCGCGGTTTTATTACTACCCCTATTGAGCGTGCTATTGCCTCTGCCGATGGTATTGACTACATCGAATCGAGCAGTGCTATGAGCATGTCTACCGTTAACGTGCATTTACGTTTGAATTATGACCCGCTGAAAGCTATGACGGAAATCAGTGCAAAAGTAAATCAGGTACGCGGTGATTTACCGCCTGAATCAGAAGTTCCTGCTATCACCGTTGCCTCAGCAGATAGTCAATTTGCCTCTGCGTACTTAACCTTTAATTCAAAAATTCTTGGCCAAAACCAAATTACGGATTTCTTAACGCGCTCTGTACAGCCGCGCTTAACCGCAGTTGCGGGCGTACAAAAAGCAGAAGTGTTAGGTGGGCGTACCTTTGCGATGCGTATTTGGTTGAAGACCGATAAATTAGCAGCTTTGAATGTTTCTCCAACGGAAGTTCGCCAAGCGTTATCGGCAAATAATGTACAGGCCGCTATTGGCCAAACACGCGGTAGTTACACGCAGGTGAATTTACGTGCCGATACCGATTTAAAATCTGTGGATGACTTTAAGCGCTTGGTAGTTCGCCACAGCGCTGAAGGTACGATTCGTTTAGAAGATGTTGCTGACGTAGTCTTGGGGGCAGAAAACTATGATACCGAAGTAAATTACTCTGGTGATACCGCCGTATTTATGGGTGTTTGGGTTGCACCTAATGCTAACTCGCTAGAAGTTATTCGCAACGTCACCAAAGAAATGGAAAAAATAAAAGGTGATTTACCCACAGGTTTAAATGGGGCAGTAGCCTATGATGGTACTAAGTACATTGAATCGGCCATCGACGAAGTAGTTGTCACTTTAACGGAAACCTTGCTGATTATTGTTGTGGTAATTTTCCTGTTCCTTGGTTTTAGTCGCTCAGTCATTATTCCGGTGTTGGCGATTCCGTTATCACTTATAGGTGCATTGTTCATCATGCAGCTTTGCGGTTTCTCACTGAACTTGCTCACGCTTTTATCCATCGTACTTTGCGTTGGTTTAGTCGTGGATGATGCGATTGTGATGGTAGAAAATATTGAGCGTCATATTCAAGAAGGTAAAACGCCATTCAATGCATCTATAGTTGCAGCGCGTGAATTGGCTGGCCCCATTTTGGCGATGACAGTGACGCTAATTTCTGTCTATGTGCCCATCGGTTTGCAAGGTGGTTTAACGGGCACCTTGTTCCGCGAGTTTGCAATTACCTTGGCGGGCGCTATTACGATTTCAGCCGTAGTGGCAATTACCTTATCGCCAATGCTGGGCTCGCGTATGTTGAAACCTCATAAAGGTAACGGTGCACCGCTTGAGAATACTTTTAATCGCTTTCAAGCGTGGTACAGCAATAAGCTGGATTACACTTTAAATAATCGCAAAGGTATTTACATTTTCTGGGTGGGCATCGCGCTTTTGTGTTTCCCGCTTTATAGCATGTCGCCGAAAGAGTTGGCTCCGACAGAAGATCAGGGGGTTATTTTCGGTATTGTAGATGCGCAATCGAATTCCACTATGGATCAGTCGTCGCACTACGGAAAAGTTGTTAACAAAGCATTTATGGATGTGCCAGAAACTGACTTTACTTTCCAAATTACATTTCCTACCGGTGGTTTTGCGGGCATGGTGTTAAAGCCATGGGATGAGCGCGACCGCACCGTGTTTGAGGTGAAGCCTGAAATTCAAAAAGCATTGTCTGAAATTTCGGGTGTGCGTATTCTGCCTATTATGCCGCCCGCGCTACCCGGTGGCGGTCAGTTCCCGGTTGAGTTTGTAATTGCATCCACTGAAGACTCCAAAGAAATTTATAATTTTGCCGTTAAACTGCAAGAAAAAATGAATGCCAGCGGAAATTTTTATTTCAGTGTATTGGATATGAAAGTAGACCAGCCTGACTATCAATTAAGTATCGACCGTGAAAAAGTGGCCGATCTTGGTTTGAATATGCAGCAAGTAATTTATGACTTGGGTACTTTGTTGGGCGGCGGTTATGTCAACCGTTTTAATATGGCGGGGCAAAGCTATAAAGTGATTCCGCAAGTGAAGCGTGCCGAGCGTTTAACGCCAGAAGATTTAACCAAGTTGTATATTACTGGACCTGACAAAAAATTAATTCGTCTTGATCAAATAGCAACGCTTAACCACTCAACTGCACCGCGCAGCATTAGCCGCATGCAGCAGTTGAACTCGGTGAAGATTAGTGGTGTTAGTGGTTTGCCTTTGTCGGAATCTTTGGCGTGGCTTGAAGCGGAAGCAGCTAAAATTTTGCCTAAAAATTACAGCGTTGATTACACTGGCGAATCGCGTCAGTTAAAACGTGAAGGCAATACTTTCTTGCCCGCATTTTTAATGGCAATCACCATGATTTTCTTGGTGCTATCAGCTCAGTACAACAGTTTCCGCGATCCTATTGTGATCTTGGCCGGTTCGGTACCCTTGGCAATTTTTGGTGCCTTGGTGTTTACCTTTATCAAAATGCCAAACCCGGATATGCCATCACTGACAGGGCCTATTTCAAGTACCTTGAATATTTATTCGCAAGTAGGCTTGGTAACTTTGATGGGCTTGATCGCGCGCAACGGTATTTTGGTCGTGGAATTTGCCAACCGTTTGCAAGAAGAGGGCATCAGTAAAATGGATGCGATTCGCCAAGCCGCGGTGATTCGTTTACGTCCCGTGCTTATGACCAGTATTGCAACTGTAGCGGGTCATTTGCCGTTGATTTTTGCAAGTGGTGCCGGTGCAGAAGCGCGCAACTCTATTGGTGTGGTCTTGGTATTTGGTATCGCGATTGGTACTGTATTTAC
>CAUOQW010000260.1:0-4554 GCA_963506825.1 uncultured Cellvibrio sp. | reverse complement strand
GTGTCGGAAATTTTGTTCCTAGCGAACGTCTATGCCCGCACCGGCAACACTGCCTATCGCGATAGCGCGCGCAAAGCCTTGGATTTCTTGCTGACGATGCAAAGTGCATCGGGCGGTTTCCCACAGGTATATCCTGCGCGCACAGGTACACTTTACTCCAACTATATAACCTTTAATGACGATGCCATGGTGCGCGTGTTAGTACTTTTGGATCACGCCGCGCAAAATAAAGTACCTTTGGATGGCGATGTTTTCACTGTAGCTCAGCGCACACAGTTGAAAGCAGCGGTTGATAAAGGCGTTGGTTTTATTGTGCAAGCGCAAATCACTCAGGCAAGTGTAAAAACTGTTTGGTGTGCGCAACACGACCCCGTGACTTTTGAACCGCGCGGTGCACGTTCCTATGAATTGGCCTCAAAAAGCGGTAAAGAGTCATCCTTGATTGTGGCGTTTTTAATGAGCCAGCCCCAAACACCGGAAGTAAAAGCGTCAGTGCAAGCAGCGCTTGCATGGTACAGAAGTGATGCGGTGCAATTAAAAAATACCGTGTATGAAAAAACCAATTCTAAAGCGACTAATACAACGCCTTTTATCGCACAAGCAGGAACAACCACGTGGTATCGCTTTTATGATTTAACTGTGGACACGGGTTTCTTCAGCGGCCGTTTGCCCACCGACAACCCACCGGGCGTTGGCAAGCAATACGATATTATGGCGGTTGAAGCTGAACGCCGTTACGGTTATGAGTGGGGTGGCAGTTACGGCACCAAACTCTTGAGCTATGCCGCGAGTGTTGGTTATTAATTTAAGAACGTTTATTTTGATTAAGTAAAATAAACGCCTCGCAGAGAAATCCGCGAGGCGTTTGTATATTCGGGGGAGATTAAATTTTAATTTTTTGTATATGGTTCGCCTGCAGCGCGCTCACCATGAGCGGGGATACCTAGTACGTTCACCATGAACGGTAATGTTCGTATACTAAAATATTTTCACCCGCTCATCCTGAGCGCGAAGCAGTCGAAGGATTTTTTATTTCCAAGTTCCTGATTGGCAATACTGAATTTCTCTAAACTCCAGCGTGGGTAAGTAAATCAATCTGCTTTACTTGCTTCTGTTTTGTTATCTAGCCACGTGCGCACTCCATCTTTACGCGCAGCGGGTAGGTTTTTAATTTCACCCTCAATCCAATTCTTAACGTCTTCGGTTAATTCTTTGCGATCTTTACCGGCAGTTTCAATCGGCTCGCTCAGCACCACAGTGATGGTGCCGGGGTATTTTAAAAAATGTTTGTGTGGCCAGCACTCAGCGGCGTTGTGTGCAACCGCAACAATCGGCACGCCTGCGCTAATCGCAATATCTGCACCGCTGCGAGCGTAATTGCCCACTGTACCCAATGGCATGCGCGTGCCCTCGGGGAAAATCAATACATTGTTGCCTTCTTTCAAACGCTCAATGCCTTTGCTTTTAACATCCTTCAAGGCTTGAATAGGATTTTTACGATCAATCGCAATAGAGCGAATACTTGCAAGCCCCCACCCAAAAAAAGGAATGCGCAATAAGTCTTTTTTCAAAATAATGCTGACGGGGCCAAAATAATATTGCAGAAACATGGTTTCCCATGTGCTTTGGTGTTTTGCTAAAACGACGCAAGGGTATTTATCTGTACGGCGTTGGCCAATCACATTAAATTTTACGCCGCAACAAACATAAATCCACAGCATCACAAAACGGTTCCAGCAGGTCACAACACGCCAGCGCCATGCGTAGGGGAATATCGGCCAAATAATAACGGCGATAAGGCCGAATAAAATGCCGGTAATGTTATGGCCTGCGATAAATAAAAAACTGCGAAGGTAGAGCACGATATTTTTCAACCTACTTTTAACCTTGGTTTGCAACATGGCTATCAGAATCATTAGCGAGAATAAAATTTGCTGCAGCGGCTAAATCGTCAAATACCTGGACTTGTTCAGGGGAAATTTGAGGGGCATCCGTTTGCAAACTTGCATCGGCTAATTGCGCAAGCGTTTTTTCGCCATTGCCGGTTTTGACTAGAATCGGTTTACAGCCTTTGATCGCTGCAGCTTGTAAATCGCGCAGGCTATCACCCACAAAATAAAATCCTTCAGCGGAGGTATTAAATTCTGCTTCAATCGCATCTAGCATGCCGGGCATGGGTTTGCGGCATTTGCATTTATCATCCGGGTGGTGTGGGCAATAGAAAATTGCGCCCAATTCTGCACCTTGTTCTTCAATTAAGCCGGTAAGTTTTTCATGCATGGCTTCCAGATCATCCAAATCAAATTTGCCGCGCGCTAAGCCCGATTGATTGGTGGCGACAACCACAGTGAAACCCGCTTTATGTAAACGTGCAATCGCATCAATGCTGCCATTAATAGGCACGCATTCATCGGCAGATTTTACATAGTCGGCGCGTTCAACATTAATAACGCCGTCGCGGTCTAGGATGATAAGTTTCATGAATTACTCGGTGGGTTAGTACCGGCTCAGTATTGAGCATAGGCCCGCGAGACGCGCCGTAAATACTTCCCTGTAGGCTCGACGTCAGCATCCTTGCTGCCGACGGTCTCGCAAACCTATGCCCAACACTAGGCTGTGAGTTTGTGCGAATTTAAAAAGCTAAAAATTAATTTTTAGCCGGAACCAAATAAGAAATATCTGCTACTTCCAAAAATAACGCGCGCAATTGTTGCAGCAACGCCAAACGGTTTTGTTGCAGCGCCGCATCTTCACACATCACCATAACGCTATCAAAAAATGCATCAACGGGTTGTTGCAAATCAGCGAGCGCCGCCAAAGCTTTGGTGTATTCGCGTTTATCAAATAAAGGCGTTACTAATTCTGCTTTCGCACTAATAGCGCGAGCGAGATTTATTTCCGCTTCTTCCTTCAGCAAATCGGAATGAATCACCGCATTGCTGGATGCATTTTGTTTGCTGAGAATATTGGATACACGTTTGTTAGCAGCAGCCAAAGCCTGCGCTTGCGGCAATTTACTAAATTCATTTACCGCGAGCACACGTTGGTTAATATCCAAGGGTTGCGATAATTGTTTAGCAGTTACAGCTTGGAAAACTTCAGCAGGGATATTGGCATCTTCATAAAAGGCACGGAAGCGGTCGAGCATATAGCCCAACACTTGTTCTACCAGCTCATCGCCAACCGTTAAGTTGCTATGCTGGCTTTTTGCGAAGGTTAAAAGCTCACGCAAATCTAATGCGAGATTTTTTTCAACCAGAATGCGTAAAACCGCGATACTTGCACGACGTAATGCAAAGGGATCTTTTGAACCCGTTGGTTGTTGGCCAATACCGAAAATACCGCTGATGGTATCCAAACGATCTGCCAAAGCGATAATCGCACCGGTAATCGTTTCAGGTAATGCATCGCCCGCAAAACGTGGCAAATATTGCTCGTTCATTGCGGCGGCAACTTCAGCATTTTCGCCGTCGTTTAATGCGTAGTAATAACCAGCAATACCTTGCATATTGTCGAACTCGCCGACCATATTGGTAACCAAGTCTGATTTACACAATTCGCCAGCGCGCACTGCAGAAGCTTCATCAGCTTTCAGTTGCGCTGCGATAAGTTTTGCTAGTTTTGCAACGCGTTCGGTTTTTTCATAAACAGTGCCGAGTTGCGCTTGGAACACGATAGTTTTTAAACGCTCGCGCAATGCTGCCAGCGTAGTTTTCTTATCAGTTTCAAAAAAGAAAGCCGCATCAGACAAGCGTGGACGAATTACACGCTCGTTACCATCAATAATTTGCGATGGATCTTTACTCGCGATATTGGCCACGGTAATAAAGTTAGGCATCAACTTGCCGCTAGCATTCACCACGTGGAAATATTTTTGGTGTTCTTTCATGGAGGCAATCAAAGCTTCTGCAGGAACTTGCAAAAAGCGCTCTTCGAATTTACCCGTTAACGCATTTGGCCATTCGACCAATGCAGTTACTTCATCTAACAAGTCCGCGTCAATAACTGCAACGCCGCCTACTTTTTTAGCTTCGGCATTTACTTGTTTTACAATTTCTTCTTTGCGTAAATCAAAATCAGCCCACACAAAACCAGTGTGCTTTAATTCTGACTCATAATCGGTGGCACTCTTTAGTACGATTTCGTGATTATGATGAAAGCGATGTCCGCGAGTGTTGCGATTTGCTGTCAGGCCAAGAATGTTTGCATTCACAACTTCATTGCCGTAAAGCATTACTAGCCAATGAACAGGGCGAACAAATTCTTCGCGCTTTGCGCCCCACTTCATGCGTTTAGCGATTGGTAATTTTGCAAGAGCATCATTCACAACACCTTGCAGCAAATCAATTGTCTTTTTGCCATGTGTAGAAATTCGTGCAACCAGCTTTTCAACTTTCCCATCACTCTCTGCTGTTAATGCAGAAGCATCAATGCCATTCTTTTCAGCAAATGCAAGCGCCGCTTTGGTTGGCTTGCCTTCCGCATCAAATGCGATAGCCGCTGGTGGGCCCCACACAACTAACTCCTGAGAGGGAGTTTCGTCTGCAATATTTG
>CAUOQW010000259.1:0-4558 GCA_963506825.1 uncultured Cellvibrio sp. | reverse complement strand
TTTTTCACAATGGAGGCGCATAAAATTGCCGATCAAACTTACTCGCCAAAAGAACAGTGCTGCCTAGTCCTTGAAGATAGGTCAACGGTAACACGAGAAACAGGCACGGGTATGAATTTCGTTGACCCAGCAACAGGTAAATGGCGTCAAGTGTGGATGAGCCCACGCTTTCACATTGATTATTCAGGTGGATTAACTCAAACAGGGGAATTTGTTTTAGAAGGGCATATGCACCCCAACAATGGCCAACCAGCCTCTAAGATAAAAGGCATATATTCAAAACAAGCTGATGACTCAGTAACCAAAGAATTTCTCCAATACGACGAAAAGGCTAAAGAATGGAAACGTTTCTTCATGGGTGTGGCGCGCAAGAAAAAATAAACTGACTCAATAAGTGAGAGAATTCAACATTTGCGCTTGCTTCCGCCACCGTTTATCTCATTAGAAAGGAACTTTAATGGGGGCGGCAAGTCTCTTAACAACTATAAATAGTTGCCCATTATTTTTGTATCCAAGGAGAACTGCAGTGAAAAGCTTTTGGCTGAATATTTGGAAGGAGAACAAATCCTTTGTGATTTTTTTAGGCCTTATGTTTGTGTTTAGAAGCGCATGCGCCGATTGGAACACCGTGCCAACAGGTTCAATGAACCCCACGATTATTGAAGGCGACCGTATTGCGGTAAATAAAATGGCTTACGACATTCGCATTCCTTTTACCCATATTTCACTGCGAAAACTCGGCGATCCCGAGCGTGGCGACATTGCTGTTTTTGATTCCAAAGTTTCTGATAAACGCTTAGTAAAACGCGTAATAGGCATACCCGGCGATAGAATCTCCATGAGCAATAATCAGCTGGTCATCAATGGCACTGCGATTGATTACGACAAAAGCCAAGGCAGCATAGACCAAGTTGAACATCTCTTTAATACGCCTCACATAGTGCGCATTAGCAGCACCAACAATCACACATTTGCAAATTTCCCTACTGTAGTTGTGCCGGCAGATCATTATTTAATGCTGGGCGACAACCGCGATAAAAGCGCCGATTCGCGCGTGATAGGTTTTGTACCGCGCAATGAGTTTGTGGGCAGATCGCGTGCAGTGGTGATGTCGTTAAATTACGACAATTTTTATTTGCCACGTTTGGATAGGTTTTTTAAGAGTTTGTAATTTACTCCCAACCTCCCCCTTGAAAAGAGGGAGGGGCTTTACTCCCCGCTAAACTACAGAGCGCTAACTGTCCCCTCCTCTTTTCAAGGGGAGGGCTAGGGTGGGGTGCCTTACGCTTTTTCTAAAAACATCTCTCGCACTTCCAACCAATTATTCACTCGCACATCCGCCGCTTCATTCACATTATGTGGCGCAGTGAATAATACGCCCTGCCCCACAAAGCTTTCAAAATGGCGTGGGCTATCGTCAATTAAATAATCCGCATGGACAGCGCCTTTATTGCCGCAAAAAATAAAATTCATGGGCGATAGGAAGGGTAAGTATTTCACTAACCACTCGTATTTTGGTGCAAAGGATGTGGGGTGTTCCATAGCTGCTGTTGCGATAAAAATATCGTAGTGCTGACTCAGCTCTTGAATCACTTGAATTGCATTTTCGTAAGGTGGAATACCCACAAAGAAATCTGGATTATCGGGATAGGAGCGCACGCGGGCGACATGTTCAGCGGGAACCTTGTGGTAAATTTTGGTGCCCATTAAATCGGCTTTGGTCAACGCCTGATTAAATTCCTGATTGTACCAATCCAAATGGCGCGCCATGGTGTCGCAGATGGTTTCATCCATATCAATTGCAATTCGTTTACGCATTTTTTCTCCTTCACCTGTTTAAACACACAAATAAAAAAGCCCCTTTTAAAGGGGCTTCAACAAATTTATTTTTAACTTAAAACCATTCGTTTAACTTAAAAAGTTGTTTCCACCAGCGGTGAGGTTTCAGCATCATAATCTACACCGTTGATGCCAAAGCCAAACAAGCGTAAGAACTCAGACTTGTAGCCAGCAAAATCAGTCAACTCAAATAAGTTCTCTTCGGTGACTTGTTCCCAAATGGCTTCTACTTTGGCTTGTACTGCTGGGTTTAATTCAAGCTCGTCTACTCGGTAACGGCCTGCGTCATCCACACGCGGATTTGCAGAATACAAACACTCGGTGAACAAACGTTGAATCTGTTCAATACAACCTTCGTGGGTACCTTCCTCTTTCATCACTTTAAACAAAATCGCCAAGTACAAAGGCATTACAGGGATTGCAGAACTCGCTTGAGTCACAACCGCTTTTAATACCGCAACACGCGCTTTACCACCGTGTTTTGCACTCAGCTCGCGTGCGGCGCGATCCAAATCTTCTTTAGCTTTGCCGATGGTCGCTTTACCGTAAATTGGCCAAGTCAATTTATCGCCAAGATAGGTGTAGGCAACCGTTTGGAAATTATCAGAAAGCAAATCAGCGCCTTTCAGGGCATCAATCCACATTTCCCAATCTTCACCGCCCATCACTTTTACGGTGTTGGCAATTTCTTCGTCGGAGGCTGGTTCAATAGAAACATCAGCAATTTTTAAGGTGTCGGTATTCAAGTTTTTGGAAACGTAAGACTTGCCGATGGGCTTAAGTACCGAGGAATAAATTTCGCCAGTTTTTGGATCTGTGCGGCGTGGCGATGCCAAGCTGTAAATCACCAAATCCACTTTGCCGATGCTGCTTTTCAGCTCAGCAATGACCTTGGCTTTAATTTCATCAGAAAATGCATCGCCATTAATCGTTTGAGCGTACAAACCGGCAGCTTTGGCAGCATCGTGAAATGCAGAGGTGTTGTAGTAACCGGCAGTTGCGGTTTTAGCTTCTGAAGGCTCTTTCTCAAAGCACACGCCCAAGGTATCTGCACTGCCACCAAAGGCTGCGGTAATGCGAGAAGCCAAACCAAAACCGGTAGAGCAGCCTAATACCAATACTTTTTTAGGGGCATCGGCAACTGAGCCTTTGGCTTTGGTGAAGGCAATTTGCTCTTGCACGTTGGCGGCAGCGCCTTGTGGGTGGGCGTTGGTACAGATAAAACCGCGAACTTTTGGCTTGATAATCATGAAGTTAACCTTTAGCGATGAAATAACCGTGAAATAGTAAACACATTTGAGCGGCAAGCTAGCGCCCGTTTATAAAAGGTAGCGCTCGCTTCAAATAGGGAGGCCTGAAAACGGGGCATTATACAGAAAAGAAAGCATTATAGAGAAAGACGACTAATCTCACATGACGACGCCTAAGTCTGTGCAAAAATCACCTACAAAGCGATTATTCACAATCTCGCTCAAGGAGACCACAATGCTCTACCCCATGTTTGCCATGATTTTACTGACTTTCACGGTTGCGGGTTATTTGCTCAAAATGCGCATTACTGCGGTCAAATCAGGCGCAATGAAACTGAGTTCATTTCGATTAAATAATAGTGACGATGTACCCGTAAAAATGCAGCAAGCTGCTCGCAATTACACCAACTTATTTGAGGTTCCAGTGTTCTTTTACGCCGCCGGCACTGTAACGCTCGCGCTGCACCTCTATTCGCCCAGCATTATTTTGTTAGGTTGGCTGTTTGTTGCATCCCGAATTGCACACTCATGGATTCACCTCACCAGCAACAATGTTATCCGCCGATTGCAGGCGTTTATGGTGGGCAATATTTGTGTGTTGTTAATGTGGATAATTTTGGTGTGGGAATACAGTGTTCACAACCCTTATTAAAATAGGGTGCAATAGCGCGCAGACAAGAGTATTGAATAGGTGTTATTTATTCATTCTCAATTCATTGTCATCTACCATAATCAAGACGTTTTTAATCAACTAAGCCACCGGAGTTCATCATGCGCAAATATTTACTCTTAATTTCAGGTCTATTAGCTCTGCATACTGCACCCAGTGCTATTGCAGGTGATTTAGGTGTTAATGTGATTCTCTCGGGGGAAATTACTCCCGGCGTTTATGGCCAAGTTGAAATTGGTAACGCACCTCGCCCTGTTGTTGTTTATGAACAACCACGGGTCATAGTGGTAGATAAACGTTATGCGCGCAGCGAACCCGTTTATTTACATGTACCGCCCGGCCATGCAAAACATTGGGATAAGCACTGTCACCAATATCACGCCTGTGAGCGTCGCGTTTATTTTGTAAAAAGCCGCGAGTATGAACCCGAATATCAACGCGAGCATCATAATCATCATGACCATGATGACCATCGCGGTAAGGATAAAAACAAAGGTCATAAACACAAAGAGCACGGTAAAGATAAGCACTAATTAAACGATTGAACTCTTCACAAACAAAAATCCCCCGCTAGCAATAGCGGGGGATTTTTTTAAAGCTCAGAAACAATAAAAGTTAGAAAGAAGCGCGAACACCCAAAGTAACAATCATGCCTGGATCATAGTAAGTAAAAGTGGCGGTATCGTAGCCCCATGTCTGCCTCATAGGCTCACCCGTCAAGTTACTAACATTTAAGCTAATCTCTGGCTCACCCATTACACCTTCGAAAGCATAGCTTGATGATAAATCGAGCTGGCCT
>CAUOQW010000258.1:0-4564 GCA_963506825.1 uncultured Cellvibrio sp. | reverse complement strand
AATGAGCCAAACGGTCTTTTTTGATCTGCACATCATAATAGTCATTGAGGTTATCAATGCCGACGACTTCATCGCCGCGGGCCAGAAGGCGCTTGGCAAGAGTTGAACCTATAAAACCGGCGGTGCCTGTTACTAAAACTTTCATGAAAAATCCTTACAAATTACAGACGGGCATCAACCGCATCTTTGGGCAATATGTGTTTAACATCGAAGAGAACGTGATTGGGTTTGCCGAATGCACGAATCGCATCAACACCAAGCGCGCGGAACTTGTCGTGGCCAACACAGAGGATGATGGCATCGTAAGTATCAGCTTGAGGGGCATCGATTAGATCCAAGCCATATTCGTGTTGCGCTTCAGCTTTATCAGCCCATGGATCAAAGACGTGGACATTGGCGTTGTAGCTTTGTAGATCTTTGATAATGTCGATAACCCGAGTATTGCGTAGATCCGGGCAATTCTCTTTAAAGGTTAAACCCATAATCAAAATTTTGGAGTCCACTACGTGGGCTTTGCGCTGGGTCATCATTTTCACAACAGAGTCGGCGATAAATGTGCCCATGCCATCGTTAATGCGACGGCCAGCCAAGATAACTTCTGGGTTGTAGCCAACTTGTTGCGCTTTGTGCGTTAAATAGTAGGGGTCAACACTAATGCAGTGGCCGCCCACTAGGCCGGGGCGGAAGGGTAGGAAATTCCACTTGGTGCCAGCGGCTTCTAATACTTCTAAGGTGTCTATATTGAGGCGCTTGAAAATCAACGACAGCTCATTAATGAGGGCGATATTGATATCGCGCTGAGTGTTTTCAATAACCTTGGCCGCTTCCGCGACTTTAATACTGCTGGCCTTATGGGTGCCCACCACCACAATTTTGCGATACAGCTGATCAACATATTCGGCAACGTCGGGTGTCGAGCCTGAAGTGATCTTGGTGATGTTGTGTACGAGATGCTGTTTTTCACCCGGGTTAATACGCTCTGGGCTGTAACCTGCATAGAAATCGGTATTAAAGGTGAGGCCTGAGGTTTGTTCGATGATGGGTACGCAAATTTCTTCGGTGCAGCCGGGGTAAACCGTGGACTCATACACGACAATCGCATTTTTACCAATAACGCGGCCTAAGAGTGCAGAGGCTTTTTCTAAGGGCGTTAGGTCGGGTTGTTTGCTGTCATTGATCGGCGTGGGTACTGTAACTATATAGACATCGGCGCCCTTGATGTCAGCTTCCGATGAGGTATAGGACAAATGCGTCGCTTCGCCAAGCTCATCGGCATTCAGTTCGAGTGTGTGGTCAATTTTTTGATGTAGTGCGGCAATACGAGGCTGGTTAATATCAAAGCCAATGGTTTTTATTTTTTTGCCAAATTCTACTGCGAGGGGCAGGCCGACATAGCCTAAACCAATAATGCAAATGGTTGGATTGCTGTTAAACATGAGTTAATTCCTTAGCGGATGCGTAAATCCAGAGCCCGCTAAGTTATCACAAGTGACATTACAAGTTGAAAAAAAACGCTGAAAATTGCCATTTAGAACTGAAAATCCCACATATTGAGATCAAGTGTCAGTATTACATCATTGATGGTCGAGTATTTGTCATAAAACTCGCTATAATGCCCCCCCTTAAGTTATTTCCTCTGGCCATAAAATCCGGTGTTGATCATAGACATTCATTTTAAGCTAATGCCAGTTTAATTCGTTATGTGAAGGATCCTAATTTGTCGTACATTCGCCTCAATAAGCACTATGTGCATCTGCCGTATCTATTTCTTGGTATTGCAGAGGCTGCGCTGCTCATGCTGTCGGCCTGGTTTGCGCTTAGTTTCATAGAATCAGTTAAGCAAACTGAGTTCCGGGTGATTATGACGGAGTTCTATTGGCCGCCATTGCTCGTTTTTTCGCTGGTACTGAGTTGCTGTACGCTTTCAATGGGCGTCTATCTGGCGATGGTTCGCGAAGGTTTTCGCAGCATGGTATTGCGCACGGTCGTCAGCTTCTTCTTCTTGGGCAGCCTAAGCCTTTATCTTTTAGAGTTATTGTTGCCGCAAGACTTTTTGCCTAAAGGCTTTATTTTTTGGGCGGTCATCTTTAGTAGTGCAATGGTAGTGCTTGCACGAATCGTTTTTATGCTGGTTGTAGATACGGCAAAACTCAAGCGTCGAGTTGTCATTTATGGGGCAGGTAGTCGTGCTAAAAAACTATTAGAAGACCTCGCGCCAGAAATCGATGTATTGGGTGTAAATGTAGTGGGTTGCATACCTAATGCTAATGAAAATATTCAAGTTGACGCGCAGACCGTTTTACCTATGCCTGCTGATTGGCTCGAATTTGTAAAGCACTCATATATTTCCGAAATCGTCGTCTCTCCCGATGAGCGCAGACGTGTACAAGGCGATGCGGCATTTCCCCTTAATGACTTTCTAGATTGCAAGCTGGCTGGCGTACCGTCTTGCGATGCCTTGAGTTTTTGTGAACGTGAGCTAGGTAAGATCGATATCACTTTATTGCAGCCAAGTTGGATGCTTTACTCCGACGGCTTCAAATACTCCAAGCGCCGGTTAATGGCCAAACGAGTTTTTGATTTAATCTTGGCGTCAGCATTTTTTGCGGTACTTTGGCCCTTTATGTTGCTCACCGCCATTGCGGTCAAGCTGGAGAGCCCTGGCCCCATTCTTTATCATCAAGTAAGAGTCGGCTTAAATGGCCGCCACTTCCGTATTTATAAATTTCGCAGCATGCGTCAGGATGCAGAAAAGAACGGCGCCGTTTGGGCTCAGAAAAATGATGCCCGTGTTACCAAGGTGGGCGCATTCATTCGCAACACGCGCTTGGATGAGTTGCCACAACTCTATAATGTCTTGGCCGGCAGCATGAGTTTCGTAGGACCTCGCCCTGAGCGCCCAGAATTTGTAACGGATCTTTCCCAGCAAATCCCTTTCTATGATACTCGTCATAAGGTCAAACCGGGTTTAATGGGATGGGCGCAGCTCAAATACCCTTATGGCGCGTCCGTCGAAGATGCCAAGAATAAATTGCAATATGATCTCTACTACACCAAAAACCACAGCTTTCTGATGGATATGTTAATTATGATTCAGACGGTCGAAATTATTTTGTTGGGCAAGGGTGTTCACTAATTAGATTTGTCACGGAGTATATGAATGAAAAAAATTGCATGGTTTAGCTTGGTGTTTGCAGCCTGCGTGTTAGCGGCCTGTAGTAGTTCTAAAAAAGTAGCGCCGCCGCCCATCGCGGATCGCGGTGTCACCGAAGAGTATAGGATTGGTGTGGGTGATGCGCTGCAAATTAATGTTTGGCGCAATCCAGAGCTCTCTACTGGAGTACCAGTGCGCCCTGACGGCAAAATTTCGTTGCCATTGATTGGTGATATTATGGCCGCCAATCTAACTACTACGCAGCTGTCGAACAATATTATTGCCGGCTTGGAAAATTATGTACGCAATCCGCAGGTCACGGTGATTGTTGCTAATCCAAGCAGCTCTGACTTTCAACGCAGGGTGCGTATTACGGGTGCGGTGGGTAGCCCCCAATCTCTACCTTATCGCGATGGTATGACAGTATTGGATTTGGTGTTGCTTGCGGGTGGCCCCAATGAGTTTGCTGCTGCCAATAAAGCCAAACTCTATCGTAAAGTAAACGGTGAGACCAAGGTTTACCCGATCTATTTGGGTGATTTAATTGAAGATGGAAAAGTAGAAACTAACTATCAGCTTCAGCCTTCGGACATTGTTACTGTTCCTGAGCGTTCCTTTTAAACTAGAGATTTTTCATGGATAAGGTTTATTTAAGAGATTTAGTCTGGGCGCTTAAAGCGGAGCTTATAAAGTTTCGTTTTTGGGTTGTCGGTTTGTTTGTTGCTGTCAGTTTCGCAGTGCTGCTTATAGGCGCGACCTTGCCCAAAACCTATTCAACCAGTGCAATGTTGGTGGTTGATGTTACCAATATTATCGAGCCCCTTATGAAGGGACAGGCAGAGGTAACCAAAATTGATCGCTCGGAGCAGGCAAGGGAAGTTATTTATACCCGTGGAATTATGGAAGCGGTCGGTAAAGAACTTAAGCTCATTACCAAAGAGACCTTGCCAGAGCAACAAGATAAAGTCATAAAAAGCCTGCGTGCGGGTTTAGAAATTAAACCAGAAAAAAATAATTATTTTAAATTGGGTTACAACGCTTCAGATCCAGATGCTTCGTTTGAAACGCTGAATGCTTTCGTGAATGTTTTTATCCGCGATACACAGCGTAGAAAAAATGAAGAAAGCCAAGGTGCTTACAATTTTATTGATGCTCAAGTGCAAACTTATAAGCATCAACTGGAATTGGCAGAAGGAAAAATTAAAGATTTTAACGCTCGAAATATTGATGGCAGCAGCGATTCAGTGGGCGCGCGTATCAATCAGCTTCGCTCAGATATTGAAGCCTTAAAAATTACAATTGAAGAGTCGCAAGCCAGAGTTAATACCTTGCAACAACAATTGGGCAGCGAGGGTCAATACCAACAGGCCAAAGGTCAAGTGGATGAGATCAAACTGCGCAGACAAAGTT
>CAUOQW010000257.1:0-4575 GCA_963506825.1 uncultured Cellvibrio sp. | reverse complement strand
GCATATTCAGGTCATACCTTTACCGCGCGATAAATCTGAACGGCCTTGGGGCTTAGCGCTGCCCAGCGGTTGCGTAGCCGTTTTTATATCTGCCTCGGGCAGTGCGCATTTGCGTGTTGAAGCTTTATCAGCACTCTATGGTTTTACCTCCGCCGAAGCCAAACTCGCTTCACTGCTAGCGGATGGCTTAAGCCTTGAAGTTGCCGCAAATACACTCGGAATAAGTATTCAAACGGTGCGCAGCCAACTCAAGGCGGTATTCGCCAAAACCCAAGTTAGCCGCCAAGCCGAACTGGTCGCACGTTTACTGACCGATATGTTGAGCCATCAACTGACTGATTAACTTTTTCATTTATTAAAGAGTATTTTTTAATGACGCAACAGGTATCGAAAAAGGAAGGAAAATGAAAAGGTTCATACATAAACAAATATCGCTACATTTTTTAGAAAAAAATGAATCGCAAGATAATGCCATTATTTTCATTCATGGTAATTCCCACAGCTTAAGAAGTTTTAGTGGGCAGATGGAGTCCCCTCTTTTGAGCAACTTCAGACTTATAGCGATTGACTTGCCCGGGCATGGTGAGTCCTCAACAGGCACCTATTCAATCAGAGAGTTTAGTCGTCTAATAGATGCGCTCATCAGGTCTCTGGCGTTGAAGCACGTGGTTATCGTGGGGCATTCCTTGGGCGGGCACATCGCATTAAATGTTTTAAAGATGGGTTTAAAACCAAGAGGGCTTTTTGTATTTGGAACCCCGCCTTTAAAAAATCCTTTTGATCCATCCGCATTCTTGTCGAATGTGAAAGTAGAAACACTTAGAAAGCTTGCGCCTACGCATCAAGAGATAGTTGAATTGGTCGAGGAGTTAAAATATTCCGGAGATGACAAAACGGTAGCAGTTGAAGACTTTCTTAAAACTGACCCAATATTCCGACAAGAGATACTGGCGGATCTTATTAATGGAACACACGAAGATGAAGTTCAATTGATTGTAGGTTCTTCAGAGCGAATATTCTTTTTACTGGCAACACACGACACCTTGATTAATAACAATTATTTTAAACAAGAGAGCTTCTCTCAAGCATCGCATATCGATTTTCTTGAGATAGATGCAGGACATTCACCCCACGTTGAAAAAAGTGAGCTCTTTAACAAGATTCTATTAAGGTTTTGTCAGGAGGTTTTTTAGGGGCTATAGACGCAACAGAAAGCAAAAGGGAACTGATATGAATATTGAAAAAGACGCCTTAACGCTGATAGAACATGCCTACGATGCCACCTTGGCACCCGATAAGTGGCAAGTGCTGATTGAAAAGTTCATCGCCACTCTAGGCGCTCACTCTGGAATTCTGCGTGAAGTTAATTACGATTTGGGTGAAGTTGGCCTATTTACCACAGTGGGCTATGACAGCAGAGCTAAAAAGAACTACCGCGATCACTTTGTGCATTTGGACATATTTGCCCCTACGCTCAAACACAGCCGCATTGGCGAAATGATTCATGGCGACACAGCCGTACCTTGGTCGCAGCAAATAAAATCAGAATTTTATAACGACTATATGCGCCCACAGGGTGGGCGCTATGTTCTAGGCGCAACCTTGGCCAGAGACTCCCATCACCATCTTCTCTTTGGCCTACAACGCACCCCAACACAAGGCGACTTCACCCAAGATCAGATCCAGCTGATTCAATTGGTAGCCCCTCATATAGCCAAAGCGGTACAAATTCATCGCCAATTACATACAGTAACTACCCAAAAACGCTGGGCATTATCGGCACTTAATCGCCTTAAAATCGGTGTTATTTTACTCAATGACCAAGGTCGCCCTCAATTTGTAAACAGCACTGCCGACCGCCTAATGGGGGATTGCGGGTGCGTAATTGCAGATGATGGGCTCTTGCTAACCAACGTCACCGACACTCTGCACTTACACCGTTTAATTAGCCATGCCGCTGCTTGCGCGAATGGCCACCATCGCTCAGCCAGTGGTAACTTGGTGACGGGCAAACTGACAACCGCTAACTTGACCATAAGCACACCCGCGCAAACTATTCGTATTCAAGCCATTCCCTTACCGCGCAACCTCTCTGAAAACGCTTGGAGCCTAAGCGTATCGGATAGCTGCGTAGCCTTATTTATCTCTACCGCAAATTGCTCACCGATTGATGGCTCTAAACTGGCAGCACAATACAGCCTCACCCCCGCAGAAACCAAACTCGCCATACTCATCGCCGGAGGCATGGATGTAGACGCTGTAGCAAAACGATTATTCGTGAGCGTGCAAACCATTCGCAGCCAGTTAAAATCGATTTTTGCAAAAACCAACGTAAGCCGCCAAGCGGAATTGGTTTCCCTCTTACTCTCTAATCTATTGATGGAAAGCCCTGTGGATTAGCCTGCGCACATTGGAGTTTTTTACACGCCTCATACCCCAAATGGGGGATGCGCCTCCGCCCCCACTTCCCCTAGGCTGACAGGGTTGTATTTTGATTGCGTATTCGGCTACGCATTCGTCACCTAATCAGTTGAGGGAATCATGAACTTACTCACTCGCAGCCCATCACGTTTTATTGCTATCAGTCTTCTTACTTTTGCGTTGAGTGGTTGTGGTGGGGGCGGTGGAAGCTCAGGGGCTTCAGGAGGAACAACAGCAACTACCAGCAGCCCTATGGCAGTTGCCAGTAGTAGCGCACCTGCTACCAGCCCACTGGATACAATTAAAGTATCACTGGATAGCATGCCGCCTTCTATAACCGCATCAAATGAAATGCGAACCAAAACCATTCAGAATCTTGACGATATTCTTTGGGCAGTAGATGAAACTAAGGCTACACCACCAGAGGTTATTTCCTTTTACAAATCCAGAATTGCAAAAATAGCCGTCGAAATGCAATTGCCGGTTCAATCAGGTTTTAGAGTTTGGAATCTTTATAATCATGGCTTTATTGTTAAAACTCCCACCACCACATTTGCGTTTGATTTAGTGGAAGGAAAAAACGGTTGGAATGATGTTGAGTTACCGCCCACCATTCTTGACCAGATAAGCGCTCTCTTTATTTCACATGAGCATGGCGATCACTACGATGAAACAGAAAAAATTCCCTCTTATATTAAAAGTCATGGTGGCGCTGTTGTATATCCCAAATTGGCTGCCCCAAAAAATAATGTAACTTTATGGGTTGATGGCTATGAAACAATTCAGATTAAAGACCTCACGGTAAATACTTATACTGGTGAGCATAATGTCCCTGTAATGATATATGAGGTTATTACCGCAGGCGGTTACAAGATTGTACATACCGGCGACAATCAGGATAGCCGTTACCTCCCTGAATTAGACAACATTCATATATTGCTTTTAAATGGCTGGGTAAACGAGAGCGGTAATGCCAGCGCCATTAATTTGGACGGAATGAAAAACTCGCTCTCATGGATGAAGCCACATGTAATGATTCCAGGACATTTTGAAGAGCTTGGTCACCATCGTTTTGATAGAACAGGTCGTTATCGCTATACCGAAGGGCTTACTTTGCAAAATGATATCACGCAAAAAAGTAAAACGATTGTGTTAACTTGGGGGGAGAGATTGGATTATACAGATCCAGTTTGTGTTTCACCTTTGGTAAAAATTTATAACACCTGCAGCATGCCTCTGCCTAAAACAACTGTGGAATTTAAAATTAATTTTTCTAAAGAGTTCTCGGCAGCAGAAGGCATTTACCCTTCAGGTATTGCTGAAGACGAAAAATCAGTATGGGTATCTAAAACATCTTCTAGCTCAATAAAAGGAATTATTTATCAATACGATAAAGGCAATGGCAAGTTATTGGGCACCATTCCTACTCCATCGGAGTGGACACGCAATCTCACGTTTGACGGAACTGATTTGTGGTTAATTGACCATATCGACGGAAATAAATTTTTTAGGCTATCTCGTACAAATGGAGAAGTTCTTGCCTCAACACCGCTTGATACCTACCCATTGTATTATCAGCCATCTGGCCTCGCCGCTTCTGCCGACTTCCTTTACCTTGCAGTGTCAATTGATAATCTCAATACCGGAGAGTTCGGCAGTAAAATTTATAAAATTGACAAAAAAACAGGTGCAACTTTAGCAATCATTTATGAGACCACAAGTCATAAAATTTCAGGTTTAGCATTTGCAAATAACAATTTGTGGTTCACTTCTTTCCATAGAGAACTAGAGAGATTTACTTTTATCTGGAAAGGGCATGAAGTAGTTACCGACCAAATCAGCAAATTAACTAATATTTCGTTAAATGGAGAAGTATTATCTACGAAAGATATCTCTCCCAACTTTGTTCAGCACCTAAGCCCAGGCGTCGATTATCTTTTGTATATTGATAATGGCGTAGGTAAGGTACGCATTCTTTAACAATTATCTATTGCAGCTTTATCTAGCGCATACCCCAAATGGGGGATGCGCCCCCACCCTCACTTCCCTTAGGCTGACAGGGTTGTATTTTGATTGCGTATTCGGCTACGCATTCGTCACCTAATCAGTTGAGGGAATCATGAACTTACTAACTCACACCACATCACGTTTTAT
>CAUOQW010000256.1:0-4594 GCA_963506825.1 uncultured Cellvibrio sp. | reverse complement strand
TAAAACCCAGCCACTTAATGACTAGTTGATTGACGCTTTTTAATTTGATATCCCATATCAACTACTTTGGGTTCGTCCATTTTCCCATTCAAACGATTGAGCACCATTTCAGCTGCCTTCACACCCATTTCATAACGGCCAACTTGCACGCTGGTTAGCGATGGATTTACAAATCGCGAAGCCTCGATATCGTTAAAACCGCACAGCGCTAAATCGCCCGGCACATTAATATTCATACGCTGGCTTTCAAACAACGCGCCTAGCGCCAAGTCATCGTTCGCACAAAAAATAGCATCCACTACACCATTGGTCGACGCGAGTAGACTTTTAAATAGTTCTGCACCGGTTTCAATAGATGATGGTTCTGGCGTGGTAATGATAAAATTTTTCCAAAATTTACCGGCATCCTCCAAGGCCTTTTTGAAACCTTGCATACGCTGTTGCACACGCGGGTCCATACGTGCGCCGATAAAACCAATGCGCGCATAGCCTTCACTCAATAAATGCGTGACTACATCGTAACCCGCCTGCCAATGCGAAAAGCCAACATTCATATCGAGCGGTTGACTCAATATCTCCATGATTTGCACTACAGGTACACGGGCTTTTTGCAATAGGTTTTGGCAGGTTTTGGTTTGATCGCCGCCGGTAATGATCAGCGCCTCAGGTGCTTGACTTAGAAGAGTGCGAATCATCTTTTCCTCTTCCAGCGGCGAGTAGTGCGTGTCTACCAACAGCACTTTATAACCCGCTGTTCCCATTACATCGTAAATACCGCGCAACACATCGGTGAATACAGTGTTGGACAAAGACGGGATAGCAACACCAATCACTTTGGACTTGGATGATGCTAACGAACTTGCATATTGATTGGGGATATAACCAAGCATGTCGATTGCCTTTTGTACTTGATGCCGTAAAGCCTCAGAAACTTTCTCAGGCTGGTTGATTACCCTCGACACAGTGATTGCACTTACTCCCGCTGCGACGGCTACATCAATCAGCGTGAGTTTTTTTTCAGAGCCTTGTTTAGCTACTTTCATTGTTTTTTATCTCCCAACATAAGGAGGCCAGGGCCTTTGGACAAGACCAGCTTACCCCTCTGTCTAAAATCTGCTCTAACTTCAGAGCCACACTAACACAAGATAAATGATTGCGCTATCATTTATGCACATGCTAACATGTGATCAATATGACGAATTGGCCAAATCTCTAGATGACTCTTACTAAATCCATTTCCAACCCCCTAGCGAACACTTACCTCATTATCGTGATGGGCGTTTCTGGTAGCGGAAAATCGACACTGGCAAAAGCTTTAGCGGATATCTATGGCTACGAATACCTGGATGGTGACGACTTCCACAGTATTGAGTCACGAGCACTGATGGCACAGGGAATTCCGCTGACCGACGCACACCGCGCTCCTTGGGTAGCCGCCATTAAGGAACGCTTGCAAAACAATGCCAAACAACAAATTCATACCATTCTGGCGTTTTCTGGCCTCAAGCAAAAACATCGAGACGAGCTTCGCAGTGCCGGTTTGCGCACTTTGGTGATTTACCTGAATGGCAATAAAGACACTATTCAAAACCGCATTAACAATCGCAAAAATCATTTTATGGCGCCCGCCTTGTTAGAGAGTCAATTTGCCAGTATGGAAGACCCGTTAAACGAGCCCGATGTTCATTTAGTAGAGGTATGGCCCACGTTCAATCAAGTTACCCAGACCGCATCCACATTGATTGACACTCACTTGTTAACCCAATAAAACCCAGGCAAATCGCGACGCCAACTGATTCGATAATCTTGTTGGCAAGCCCTCCACTTATCGCCACAATAAGGCCACCCTGCCAGAACCCATCTAGCACGATACTGGCACTAACCGAGGAGCTTAAAATGTTGCGAGGCTTTCTTCCCACGTTAATCCACTTAACTCCAGCAAGCCTTATTTCTATAGGCGCGGGCCTGCTATTAATGAGCTGCACCACTACCCCCGAATTTCGCAGCAGTTGCGCCCGCGAAAGCGACGCCGCTTGGAAAGAACTTTCACTCGCGAAAGCTAAAGGTTTCGGCGGCACAGTGAGTTACGCCAAAGCATTAAGTTTGTTAACCGCAGCGCGCACTATGCAAGTGGCCGAAAACTTTGATGCTTGCTACAACAACGCCCAAAAAGCCCGTGAATACATTAGCGATTCTTATAAAGGCCAATAAGCGACTTTTAAAAGTTGACTCCTCTTACAAATTGAGTCAATGGAACACTATTGCGCAATCATATTATTTAAACTCTTAGAGATAAGTTCATGCAAAAATTACGTTGGGGCGTGCTCAGCAGCGCCAAAATTGGTCGCGAAAAAGTAATACCGGCTATTCAATCCTCTCTACATGGCGAAGTGGTTGCCATTGCTTCGCGCACCCAAGAAAGTGCTAATCAAGCCGCTAAAGAATTAGGCATTAAACACGCCTATGGCAGCTACGAAGCTTTATTGGCGGACCCGAATATTGATGCAATTTATAACCCCCTGCCCAATCATTTACATGTGCCTTGGTCCATCAAAGCCATTGAAGCGGGCAAGCATGTACTCTGCGAAAAACCTTTGGGCTTGAACACCGCGGATGTTGAAAAATTAATTGCCGTTGCGCAACAGCATCCCCAGTTACAAGTCATGGAAGCCTTTATGTATCGCTTTCATCCGCAATGGAAAACGGTAAAACAACTAGTGCGCGACGGCAGCATTGGCCAAGTACGCAATATTCAATCGCATTTTTCCTACAACAATCACGAGGCCGATAATATTCGCAACAATCTAGATTGGGGCGGCGGTGCACTTATGGATATTGGCTGCTATTGCATTTCGCTATCGCGCTTTATTTACGATGAAGAACCGCTGCGTGTACTGGGGCAAATTACCCCTTACGCCGGTTACGATGTGGATTGCTTTGTATCGGGCATTATGGAATTTGCAGATGGCAACGCAACTTTTAGTGCCTCCACCAAAAGTGAGCCGGGGCAATACGTGAAAATTCATGGTGAACACGGCAGCATTTTAATGCCGCTACCCTTCAGCCCTGTGGCCGGAACCAGCACACACATTATTCTAAAACGTAATGATGTTCGCGAACAAATTGTCCAAGTACCTAGCGATCACTACCGCAATATGGCCGATGAATTTGCGCAGAGTATTTTCGCAAAAGATGAGGTGCCAACACCTCTGAGCGACGCCTTGGCCAACATGAAAATTATTGATGCCATTTTTGCCAGTGCAAAAGATAGCCGCTGGCTTAGCATTGAATGATTTAGTAAATCGTCTGCACCTTTTTTGATGACTTAAGACTTGCCGCTTTATAAATTAAAATCGGCAAGTCTCAACTCTAAAGAAGTATTTGTGCAGAAGATTTTTAGCCGCTTCTAGAAAATAGTCCAGTCCCTACAAATTTTTTAGTGCTCATCCAATAGACAGGAAATAGTCACCACAATGAAGATGTTTACTGCGGTATGTTTCGCGCTTGTATGCTCACTCACCACCCTCCCGCTATGGGCAGAAACACCACCGCCAATGCCCGCCGTTACGCAGCCTATCGCCAAAAATATTGTGCGTATTGCACCGCCCTTGGCAACGCTGATAAAACAGTATAAACCCGACCCTAAGGCTGAAGCTGAAATTATTTCGCGCAACACGCACATTACTATTGATGAAAATTATTTCAGCCATTCTGTTTCTTATGTAGCGATTTATATCAACAGCGACGAAGCCGTGCGCGATTACAGCCAAACCAGTATTAGCTTTAATAGCTTTTATGAAGATATTCAACTTGAGTTTGCCAATGTGCGCACGCCGGAAGGCGATATGGATAGCATTAAACCCGACGCCACCCAAATTCAAAGCCCGAGCGATGAAAATTTTTATCAAGATCGCAAAGATCTTCTCTTCTCACTACCCAATGTGCGCAAAGGTTCGGTGATTGAATTTCAATATCGTTATACCGACACCAAAAAAATTGTACCCAACCAATGGTTCGATAGTTTTAGCATGAATTGGTGGGAGGGGCGCGCTGCGGGTCAAGGTATGCGTTCAGACGCGATTGCGAATACAGAATTTACCATTACCGCGCCAAAACAATTTACGCTGTTCTATAACGATTTAAGCCGCGCAGGTATTAGCTTCGCGCGTCAGGAAAAAAACAATCAGCAAATACTTTCATGGAAAGGCAAAAACTTGCCCAAGGTAGTATTGCAAGACAGCATGCCGCGCGATGAACAGCGCTACACCCAGCTGCGAGCCAGTACCATGGGCTCATGGCAAGACATTGCGCGCTGGGCGAATCAATTAAGCACACCACACGCCGTTACCGATGCAAACCTTGATAAATTAATCAGTGACATAGGTAAAAAATCGCTTACGCCAGAAGAAAAAGTGAAAGCGGTTTATCAAACCATTCAAGAAAAAGTGCGCTATGTTTTTGCGCACGTGGGACGCGGTGGCTATGAGCCTCACAACGCGTTTGAAGTCCTCACCAATGGTTACGGCGACTGCAAAGACCAAACCATTCTTGCAGTTACCATGCTACGCAAACTCGGCGTTAAGGCAGAACCAGC
>CAUOQW010000255.1:0-4630 GCA_963506825.1 uncultured Cellvibrio sp. | reverse complement strand
ATTGCTGAAACCTGACCAAAATTACGGGAAAGTTTCACTATGCTCACCTCTTGTGGGTATTGAGCATTTAACCGGCACAGTTCTTCCCAAGATCCATCATCAGAACCATCATCAACGAAAACAACCTCCAAACAAAGAGCTGGAAACTTTTCCTGATAAACAGCAAACACTCCCTCGAATGTTTTGCATAGGGTATCGCGATTTCGAAAGACAGGTACAACAACAGATATAATTTTTTTCATCCGTAAAACAACTTTTTAGTTAATTTGTATTAATTAATCGAACAACAAACGCACAGCTTTTATTGTGCAGTATTTTTAAACACCAGATATTTCGATACTACAAAATTCACAATAACAATTAGTGGAATAACAATAAATTGCGCATTCACAGGCCCAGTCAACCCTGATTCAACCAGAACCATGAGAGCTACCGTGCTCAACGAGAAACTGAACCCATACATCACGCAAAACTTTAAGAATTGACGCGAATCTGCTTTAGGAGAATTTTTCTTCTCACCAAAAACAAAAAACAAGCTGAAGAAATATCCACAAACAAGACCAAGCAGCCACGCTAACAAGTTTGCAAATTGATATGCAAAACCCGCATAAACCATAATGGCATATGCAATAAAAGTAATCAGGGTATTGAGACCGCCTACAATTCCATATCTAAATAACTGATTTATTGTTGTTCGCCTCATGAAGTAGTAGGCTCATTCACTAAAAAATTTCGCTCGCACTCTAATAAAGTTTGTTGCCTTACACCAACAAAACGAGCCGGAGTGCCGCAGTAGACTCCAAAAGATTTGCAGTCTGCTTTAACTAATGACAAAGCACCAACAGCAACACCTTCGCCGATTGAGATACCCGGAAGAATGACTGAACCACAACCAATTATTACATGGCGTTTTATTTCAACCCTAGCGGTGACAATATTTGTCCATTGAGCAGGAACCATAGGCCCAGTCATCACTACACCAGAGTAATCATCATTACTGGAGTAAATGCTGACGCGAGAGGAGATATTCACAAAGTCTTCGAGCAATACTTCACCACCACCAATAATGGACGAATATGCTGCTATATGTATGTAATTGCCAATTGTTACCCCTCCCTCACCGGCAGAAATAATGCAAAAATCATCAATACGCACATGATTGCCAATGGATATCCTTTCGACGCCATAAAACGACGCCTTTCGGGAAATACGGACTTCCCGACCAAATACTTTAAAGCCTATCTGAGTGAGTTCTTCTGCTGAATAATACGAACTCAAGCTAGCCTCCGAATAAGCTGGATAATACGCTGCTGATCATCTACGGATAAATCCGGATATATGGGCAAACAAAGAATTTGACTAGAAGCAAGGCGTGCATTAGGCAAGCCGATAGGATCCGCAGAAGGTATACCTCGATACATAGGCATATCAGTTATCAAGGGGTAAAAATATCGGCGTGATAGAATTCCCTTCTCTTTCAGCTCTTGATAAAGCCCGTCACGCGAGACAGGGTAATCAGGGCCAATCAAAATAGGAAAATAAGAATAATTTGCAGTAGTATCAGAAACTAATGCGGGAATGGTAATCCCAGGAATATTTGCAAGAGTCTCTCGGTATCTTAGATCAATTGTTTGGCGAGCTTTAATTGCTGAGTCAACGTGACGCAATTGCAATAAACCAAATGCCGCTTGAACCTCGTTCATTTTGCCATTGATGCCAGGAGCAACGACAGTAACCTCATCGGCAAACCCGAAGTTTTTTAAATAGTCGATACGTTGTTTCGTTTTTGCATCCGGGCAGATGATGGCTCCGCCCTCAAAAGTATTAAATACTTTTGTAGCATGAAAACTCAAAACAGATAAATCACCAAACTCTAAGATTGAAGTTCCGGCACGCTTAACACCAAATGCATGTGCTGCATCATAGATAACGCGCAAACCATAAGTCTCGGCTATTCGCTGAATCTTATCGACATCACAAGGGTTGCCATAACAGTGAACGGGCATGATAGCGGTTGTTGCAGGTGTTATAGCCGCTTCAATTTTGCTTGCATCCAGATTAAAAGTCAGAGGATCTATATCAACAAAGACAGGACGAATATTATTCCAATAAAGGGAGTGCGCAGTTGCCACAAATGAGTAAGGCGTTGTAATAACCTCTCCCGTCACTCTCAAACATTGCAAAGCAGTAACTAATGCGATAGTGCCATTGGTAAACAACGACAAATATTTAACACCCAAATACTCACATAAAGCGGCCTCTAATTCCTGATGAAATTTACCGGCATTGGTAAGCCATTTGGATTCCCATATCTGTTCAAGATAAGGAATAAACTCCTCCAAAGGCGGCATCTGAGGCTGGGTGACAAGAATGGGTTTAGTCATATGAAATTTTCGCTTTATTGGTTATCAATCCTTACTTCTTACGTCAACAATCAAGACTGAAGACCCAGCCAAAAAAGCTTCCACAATAAGTATGAAATTATAAGTTACTCATATACTAACTTTATATAAGAACGAATCGGAGCCTTTTTTTAAAGGATGAATCCTTACATAAAAACACTTACCGATTCAATAAATAAGGGGGGACGCTGCCCAAAACCTTTAAGAAATTTTCAGCTGCTCTAGATAGTAAGTCAAAATTAATTTGACCTTAAATAAGTTTTATTAGACAGCGAGTAATTGATGCAGATTTTTGAAGGAATGAGCCGCTACTATAAGCAACTTTTACAAGAATAATGGCGGTGAGGGAGGGAGTCGAACCCTCGATACCGTTTAAAGGGTAGACTCCCTTAGCAGGTGAGCGCCTTCGTCCACTCGGCCACCTCACCGTAACTACTGACTTAAAAAACGTTTTACCGCTCCATTTCAGTAGGAGCGGCATAATATCATATTTCAAAAAAAATCAAAGGCTTAAACGCAATTTAATAGCTAACATGCAACACATTTTAAAATGTGTAATCGATAAATCATCAAATTGATTGAATAGTAAACACGGAAGGATAATACAAGAAGCAATCTGCGCGGTAGTGGCTACCACCACCTACCGCGAGAACGTTCAGACGGAAATTTATTGTAATAATCGGCGAGGCAGAAAAAACTAAAACGAGTTTTGATCGTCAGAATTTTGCTTTTCACGCTGAATACGTTGATAAATTTCTTCGCGGTGAACGGCGATATCTTTTGGTGCATTAACACCGATACGTACTTGGTTACCCTTTACACCCAGTACGGTCACAGTGACTTCATCACCAACCATCAAAGTTTCACCAATACGGCGAGTTAAAATTAGCATTTCAATCTCCTTCACTCATCCTGTAAGAGTACGGCTTAAGGCTCCTGCCCGCTACCGCCTCTCGACTAACCCCTGTCGCGGCCAAAGCATTATCACCTTGGGCTTAGCTAAGTATTGACTACTTTTCGCGAAAAGGAAGAAAACATTTTTCTCTAGCAACCCATCCCCTAAGAACCTAGGCAACCAAAGTTTTTTACTACCATAACAACACCAACAGCTGAAATGAGCCTAGCCCCTCACACGGCTCTCTGTTGGTTCGGCATCCAAACCAAAAGCGGTGTGCAAACTACGCACAGCCAACTCTAAGTAACGCTCATCAATGATCACTGAAATTTTGATTTCAGACGTTGTGATCATTTGGATGTTGATATTATCAGCCGCCAAGGCAGTAAACATCGTTGAAGCGACGCCCGCATGGGAACGCATGCCAACACCCACAATAGAAACTTTAGCAACCTTATCATCACTACGCACTTCGCGCGCACCTATTTCTTTGGCAACGCTCTCAAGTACTGCAACAGCCTTCTGCATATCGTTTTTGTGTACCGTAAACGTGAGGTCGGTAGTGTTATCTGCCGACACGTTTTGCACGATCACGTCGATTTCAATATTGGCGGCGCCAATAGGTGCAAGAATTTTTGATGCCACGCCTGGTACATCAGGTACACCGGCAACAGTTACTTTGGCTTCATCACGGTTAAATGCAATACCGGAAACAATGGGTTGTTCCATAGTCGAATCTTCCTCGTCGAGGGTAATAAGGGTTCCAGGGCCTTCTTTAAAGCTGTGGAGTACACGCAGAGGCACTTTGTACTTGCCAGCAAATTCAACCGAGCGAATTTGCAGTACTTTAGAGCCCTGGCTCGCCATTTCTAGCATTTCTTCAAACGTAATTTTTTCGAGGCGACGAGCGCAATCAACAACGCGTGGATCGGTGGTGTATACGCCGTCTACATCGGTATAGATTTGGCATTCGTCGGCTTTAAGCGCTGCAGCAAGCGCTACACCCGTAGTGTCTGAGCCGCCACGACCCAGCGTAGTGATATTGCCGTTTTCGTCAACGCCTTGAAAACCCGCCACGACTACAACACGGCCCGCATCCAAATCGGCTCGCATATTGGCTTCGTCAATTGACTGAATACGCGCTTTGGTAAAGGAACTGTCGGTCATAATGCGAACTTGACCACCGGTATAAGAACGGGCATCAACACCGCGTTTCTTCAGCGCCATACACAACAATGCGATGGTCACTTGCTCACCAGTAGATACCAACACATCCAACTCGCGCGGATCGGGTGTCGCTTGAATTTGAGTGGCCAAACCGATCAGGCGATTT
>CAUOQW010000254.1:0-4636 GCA_963506825.1 uncultured Cellvibrio sp. | reverse complement strand
GGATGCCGCATCGACGATAGCGGTAGCATTGCGTTTGATATCCACTGCATTTTTCAATGCGCCGCGAATACCAGTGATGACGACCTCCTCGCTTTCAGCAGCAGCTTCTTGCGCATAGGTTTGTGCGCTCATGCCTACCAACAAAATGGCGGCAGAACTGGTTAAGAGAGTGGTTTTATTGAGCAACGACTTACGGTTTGCTGCACGGATTGCATCGCTAAGCTTGTTATACATGACTATCCCCTTAAATATTTTATGACTTTAGTTTTTTTGTACAACAACATGACAACGTTGTCGGTGAGGCAACATTATTCCCACTGGACAACGTTGTCAAGCCTGTGTGTAATTTATTCACAATTTCCAGAGAATCAGATTTTCTTATGTTATTCAGAGGGATAGAGCTAGAAAGAAGAATAGTAGCGAACTTAAATGGTAAAAATATTTTGGCGGATGAGTCATCGTGTAAAAAATTAGGGGAGATGGAACGGGGTTGCTGGGGAAATAAATGGGATGAGATAAGTGATTTGTAGATTGGAAAAGCCGAAGGCGCCTTCTGAGAAGAGCTCCCTCTCCCTCAGGGAGAGGCTTAGGGTGAGGGAGCTCTTTCTTATCGTCTTGCGTGAGGAGCCTTACTTCTGCAACAACTTCACCCGCAAATTGCGCAAACTGCCTTTCACTTTTTCAGCGTTATCTGGCCCCATACGCAGCATTAATTTGTGGGCTTCAGGTAATTTTTCTAACGCGGGATCGGCAAACTGGTAGTACACCTTGGGATGAATCAACAATATGTCGCCACCCGCTTCAGGCGCACTTAACACCTTATCTATAGCGCGAATGAGCACAGAGTGGAAGTTTCCTTTATTACTTCCCAGCTCTTGATGGGCGCGGTTTAGCAGTGGGTAGTAGCGCTTATAAAGTGTTACCGCAGCATCGCTTTCTAAACCAGAAAGCACTTGTACGAACAAGGTATAGCGCAAATAATTCTTGGGGCTAAGGCGGAATTGCTCCACTTCTTGCTGCTCGCCTAATTCACCGCCAGAGACTTTCACGTTAAAGGCATCGGCAGCGAATGTACCTTGAGGTGAAGCTATAGGGCGATAATCGTGCACCACCTTACCCTCCTCCAATACATCTACCGCGCGGACAAATTTACGCAAAATATCCTGCGGGATAATCATTTCCACCAAGCCATTTACATTCAGGGCTTTTAATGCAGCGAGGACAGCGGCATCGCTTTGATTGAGATCGGGCAGTGGCTGCGGAACAGGGTCTGGCACAGGCTCATCGTAAACCGGTTTTTCCAAAGGTTGCGCGTCAGGTGCCGCAACTTGTTGCAGCGGTACAGGGTTGGGCAAATCGTGCAACTTGGGCGGCTTGCCAATTTCATCACCGATAAAAAAGTAGCCTATAGCACCAATCGCCCCAACCGCGACTATAACCACAACCCATTTAGCAAAAGCTCCCATGGCGCTAGCCGGGCGATTGTTGTACTGCATAAAAAACTCCTATCAATAAAAAGAGATCAACCAATGCATGCGCAGCATCAAATGACGGCGATTATGGGGTAAAAGCCAAAACGGCTCTACCCAGCAAAAACCAATAAGCCGACAAAACCTTGGAAAGAGACTGTCAACAAGCCGATTAGTTGCGCAAGCGCAAGGCGCTCAAGAGAACTCACGTTGGGGCTTTAACTAGAGCAGATAAAATATCTTGCCTATCTTTCTTCCAAGAAGGCGAAGCATTTTTGTTGATGTAGTCCAGCGCATTTTTTTGTAAATCCGGCTGTTCTAATTGTTGATACAACTGCGCAAGTAAAAGTGCCGCTTCAAGCGCAGCAAGATATTCACCCTCTAAATTCGCACGCTTGAATGCGGCCTCTGCCTGCGTTTGCGCCAATGCAACATTTTTTTGCCTAAAATGAATTTTGGCTTGCAGAAATAATTCTGCGCCAGAAAAAGTAGTCTCCGTTGCAAATATTGCAAAGGCATCTGCCCACCGCGCTTGATCAATGTAGAGGCCGACCAAATGCCCCTGCGCACTTTGTTTTACCCAAGCCTCTTGCTCGGGCTTAAACCGATTGAGTGCCTGGCGATAAAAAGCTTCTTTTTGAATTGGATCATCGCTACACATACCCGCAATATTTTCCAAAAAAGCATAGCTTTCACCAGGGAATTGATATTCATCCAAAATCACTTTAGCGCGCGCAAAATAGGTATCTCTTTTATCAACACGTTTAAATTTATAACTAAAAATCGTCAGCGCATGCAGCACCTGCAGTTGCTGTTCAGGCGCTTTAGCAACTTCTGCCAAGCTAAGCGCACGTAACAAGTTTGCCTCCAGAGCCGCAAAATCATGCTGGCGGTAATACATATAACTACCGCGCTCCAGTACCCGGCTCAGCAAAACGGGATCATTGAATTCCTCTGCAAGAGCAACCGCTTGCTGCAAGAGCGCAAGATTTTTTTCAGGCTCTACTGAATCAAATCTGGCACTGACCTGCGACATGACTGCAAGCGATTGATAAGGAACATTTTTGTTATTTCGCGCCTGTAACGCCAATTCTTCAGCTTGTACATTCGCATTATGCAAATCGCCCAACAATAATAAATTGTCGATCAATTGATAATGAATAGGGGCGTTGTCTGGATTCTCGCTGTGCAGCAACTGCAATTGTGCATTCACCAAGCGCCGATCTTTCGTTTCCCAGAGTACGTTTATGGAGGCCGTTTTACCGAGCAGCGCCGCAAAATTAGCCGCTAATTCAGCGGGTGTTTTGCCGCTTAAATAACCAGCCCATTGGCTCTCTCGCCCTTGTAATATAAACGCGAGATGGAGTTCATCTCCCTGCTGCCTAACTTTAGCTGTCACTAATAAATTGACATTCATCGACGTTTGATAGCGATTAAAAAAATGTGTCGGCGCAGCAATAACCTGCTGGGTGTTGTAAGTGGAAGGAGGCAAATACGCCGCCAACCCAGCTTGATTATTGATTTGCCCAAAAACAGCATCTTGCACCTGCTGCGCAATATCTTTATTGCCAGCGTTATTAACATCAAGTACGAATGGCTGAATAACAATCGCAACCGAATGTTGAGCAGGCGCAGCTGGCGAGGTCCGTAAAAAATAGAACCCAAACGAACAGCCCACAATAATCAGTGCGACGAATGACCACAGCCGATAATTGCTCGCACTTTTAAGTTGAACTGAAGGCGGTTGAACTGGAGATTCTTCAAGTTCAACAACCTGTGTTGGATTGAGCTGCAATGGGATTTGCCACTGATAGCCCTTTTTTGGAAAGGTTTTTATTGCATCATCGCCAAACAGCGCACGCAAATTACTAATCGCCTGAAACACGGCTTGTTCCGATACAACTTTGCCCGCCCACACATTTTCTAAGATGGCATCTTTGCTAAATACCCGCTCTGGATTTGCCAAAAAAAACGCCAGCAATCTGGATTCATTGAGACGAATAGCAATAGGCCGCCCAGCTGCGGTCAAGACCAGAGTCTGGCTGTCAAAAATAAAATGATTAAAGTAATAGTTCACGTGTGAGGCAATATTTGTTTATTAGAAAGTGGGCATTTTACACGGATTCTTTACTCGTACGCGGGCAATGCTCGTCGTTATACCCTCCTAAAAATCTATAGTTTTTCTATAAAGCGACAGCATATAGAAAAACGCTAGGATTTCCCGAACGTCACCGGCTCAAACTCCCCGCTACCGGGCTTTCCATTATCGGCTCTCGGTATCTCTCTTGTTTTATTCCATCTGTTTATTAAGGATTAGACCAATGTCATTTACACGCATTCCCTTGATTTTATTCTTGGCCAGCCAGAGCTATTTTACTTATGCATCCGATCGATTTATCGAACCGACTTTTATTGAACCCACTATGGTCAACATTCCCGGCGGTCAGGTCACCATGAACACCGAGGCGAATAGAACCAAAACCCCAAAAACCTTCGAGATCAAACCCTTCCGCATGGGCAAGTACGAAGTCACAGGGGCAGAGTTTGCGAAGTTTATCGCTGCAACCAATTACCCTGTTCCAACCAAATGCCAACAAATGAACAGCAAAAAATGGTTTGAGGATACACCTGCCACTTGGGAGAAACGTAACCATTTGGCAAGCGACTACGAGCCAGTAACCTGCATTGGCTGGAATGCTGCACAGGCTTATGTGCAATGGTTGAGTAAGGAAACAGGTAAGCACTATCGCCTTGCCAGTGAAGCAGAATGGGAATACGCCGCTAGAGCGGGTACAACGACAACCTATTACTGGGGCGATGATGCGGCGCAAGCGTGCAGCTATGCGAACATTGCTGACCAAGCAGCTGAAGCCGCCATCAAACGCGATTACGATGGCCTTGAATCAAAAGACCATGTGGGTGTTGTGCCCTGTAATGACAAGTCAGGCTATGCCAGTGTGGTGGGTCTCTACAAGCCCAATGCCTTTGGTTTGTATGACATGATTGGGAATATCATGGAGTTCACACAGGATTGTTATGAGGGAGATTGTACAAAACGTGTGGTTCGCGGCGGTACTTGGCACTGGCCACCCTCGGCAACAGGGGGCGGAGCACCAACTGACTGGGTTGGCTCATTAGAAGGTTTTCGCATTGTCGAGGAGATCTCT
>CAUOQW010000253.1:0-4642 GCA_963506825.1 uncultured Cellvibrio sp. | reverse complement strand
CAAGCGTTATCTGCAACCACGGGTAAACCGGTTGCTGTATCGTATTTCGCATGCAAAGCGTCGATGTTATTGAGCGTGTGTTTAAAAGTTTCAACTTTTTGCGCCTGACGCATCATAGATTGCATCAAGCCACGCATAAGCTTGATGGTAGATTGTTCCAGTTGATCACTTTTATTAGTTTCGCCTTGACGCCTGAAGGCAAGGCCGAGACCCCAAACACAGATGATTGAGTAAACGTTATCGCGCACCCATGCGTCGGTATAGTCGCCGTGAATGTTTACACTAGTACTTGCGGGTAAAAGGCCTGTTACGGGATGTTGCCGGCTCAGAATGACTGTTTCTACTTCAGCGTATAAGCGCTCTAACAGTTGCGTATGTTTCATAGTAAACCGTAGTTATGAATTATAAGGACATGAGTATTGATACAGCGCCAATACCTTCGAAACAAGGAGTTTAGCCTATAAACTTACGACTACGAGTAGAGCCATTTAAAAAACCATAACCTAATACTGTATTTAACATAATATACATTATGCGCGCTTTGTACAGTAAGCATTCTTATGTTAAATCAGGTTATGCGCAATTCAATCTCTACTCACTCTAGTTCTGAATATGCATAGATCTTGCCATAGGCATTTATATTTAACCGTGGATACATTTGGATTACAGCTTGGTATTTTTTATCAAAGGCACCAGCAAATTTAGCCATGACGTGTTTAACATTCCTCTTATATGGATGCTATTTGAACTGCTTTCATTCGTGATTAACAAACTTAAGGCTTTGGCGAGTTTTGATCACGGTTTAAATACTTACACGACTTAAGTTTTCGCACCAAATTGATGCGTTATGCCTATGATTAAAAATAGGGTGAATTAGAGCAGCTTATCCCTACCCTAACTTTGCGTTCTCTGCTCCAAAAGAGAAATAATTATGGAAGCGTGAAAATAATGTTTACTGTAATGATTTTTAATTGCAACCTGTGGCGCTTTCCATAACCACACATACTTACTTTCAAAAAATATTATGAGCAATAAGACTGAAGCTAAAAATAAGGCACTTCCGCAAGTCATCAAAGTTTGGGATCTTCCCGTCCGTATTTTCCATTGGTCTCTAGTATTCCTATTTATTGTTGCCTATATCACCAATAATCTTGGCAGTGACTACTTTATCTACCATTTATGGTCTGGTTATGCGCTCATAGTATTAGTTAGTTTTAGAATTATTTGGGGATTAGTGGGTAGCTACCATGCACGATTTAATCATTTTGTAAAAACCCCCGTAACCACAGCAAAATATGCGTTGAGTGTTTTCAAAAAAACTGACAAGCATTATTTAGGTCACAACCCACTTGGCGCGGTTATGGTGATTATTTTATTAACAGTCATTTTGATTCAAGGGGTCACTGGTTTATTTACCAATGATGAAATTTTCAACGTTGGCCCCTTGTATGCTTACATTAGTGATGAATTAAGCTTGCAGTTAACATCATTGCACCGCCAACTTTTTTATTGGATTTTAGGTGCAATAGCCCTGCATATTTTAGCGGTTGTCCTGCATGTGGTTTTAAAACGCGAGAATATTATAAAGGCTATGTTTACCGGCAAAAAGAATGTAATGCTTGGAGAAGAAAATTTGCAGGCAGCAGATGATAAAACCTCATTTGGTTCATCAAAAACATGGTTGGCGATTGTTATTGTTGTTGTACTTAGTGCCCTACTTGCTGCGGTGATTTTGACTGCACCAGAGGTAGTTACTACGGAGGGGTATTGATCAGCCTTGTGAAAATGATTAATTGAATGAGAGAGGAAGTGCCAAGGTGAGTTTTAAAAAGTGCTAAAACTCACCTTGCTAAATATTCTGGGATTAGATTTATTAAAGTCTTAGTACAAACTAACTATTGGCAACCATCGCAAACATTTTTTCATCTACTAGATTTTCTTTGGTGCCGCGCAACAAGTCTACAAAGAGTTCAGCGTGCGCGGCATTTTGAAAATCGACCTCTGCACCAAAGCCCTTGCCGGTTTTATGAATAACAAGCGCTTTCATGGCAATTGATTGTAATTTTGTTGCATTAGTTTTGTTGAATAAAACTTCCAGTTGCAATTGGTGCTCACATTCAATATCCATAAAATCCGTTTCAACAAACACACCACTACTGCTCCCATTACGTACACGCCCAATCGCAATAGGAAGATTATGCTTGTAGATTAGAATTTTTAACTCACTGGAAATTCTCTCTGTGCATCTATGTTCCATAAAATTTCTCCTTGGTTGGTAAACGTTAAAAAAGTGGTAAAAGTAAAGCGCTAATTTAAACGGTCATATCTATAAAGCCTGGTGTAAATTTGTTCTCCTAAATTGGGGGGTATTTGTGCCCAGTCAAATTGCCAAAGCCAATTTTTGCCTGTGGTGCCGGGCATGTTCATGCGATGCTCACCATCAAGCGCTAAAAAATCCTGTAGAGGAATCATAGCCAAAGGTGAGACGGATGCCAGTGCGGATTCAATCAATAACCAATGAATAGGTTGATTGCTGGCGTATAAATAATTTTTCACATGATTTTTTTGTTCTTTGCTGAGCGATTCAAACCAGCCGACAGTAGTATCGTTGTCGTGGGTGCCGGTATAAATAACATCACTTACAGAATGGCAGTGGGGTAAATGCGGGTTCTTATTGTTGCCGTCAAATGCAAATTGTAGAACTAACATACCAGGCAAATGAAACGCGTGACGCAATTTTTCTACTTCAGGCGTAATTAAACCTAAGTTTTCTGCAACTAACGGCAGCCCTGGGAATGCATCAAAACACGCGGATAAAAATGCCTCGCCAGGCGCTTTAACCCACTGACCGTTGCGCGCATCTACACTGTCACCGGGAATTTCCCAGAAGGCTTCGAAACCGCGAAAATGATCAATCCGAATTAAGTCAAATTGATTCAATTGCGTGCGTAAACGATCAATCCACCAACTAAACCCTGATTTTTCCATGGACTCCCAATTGTAGTGTGGGTTCCCCCAGTGCTGACCAGTTTCAGAGAAATAATCGGGTGGTACACCGGCAACTGTGAGTGGTGTCCCCTCCTTATCCAGATTAAAAAATTCTTGCGCCGCCCACACATCTGAACTGTCATGCGCGACAAAAATTGGCATATCGCCAAAGAGATAAATATGTTTTTCTTGGGCGTAAATGCGCAGCGATTTCCACTGTTCGGCGAAAGCAAATTGTTCAAAAACATACAGCGAAATATCTGGCGCCAAAAATTCACGGTATTCGCGAATAGCTTCTGGCTCTCTCTGCTTTAAAGCCACTGGCCAATGACACCATGGGCGATGCTCAAAATGTTTACGCAGTGACATGAATAAAACGAAAACATCTAACCAATAATTGTTTTCCTCACAGAACAAACTGAGAGCTTCTAGTAAACCATGAGTATGCTGCAGACGTTGATAAAATTGATCTGCACATTCCATGCGAATAGCTTGCAGAATATTTTTACTGGGCTCCAAATCGTTCCAGGCATGATTGGCATCAACCCAGCCGCGATGTACCAACCAATCAATACTAATCAGTTCAGGGTTGCCTGCGTGAGCCGATATGGCTTGGTAGGGTGAGAGGTCTGCATGAGTGGGGCTGGTTGGCAACATTTGCCAAATGCTAAGCCCAGAGCTGGCTAAAAAATCTACAAAATCATAAGCATCTTTACCTAACGCACCATGCATTTGTGGATAAGGTTTTGTTTGAAAAAAGGAGCCTTGATTGGGTAAAGAGGTGGGGTGTAATAACACCCCTGCACGCCGAGTGAGGAAGAGCGGAGAAACATTTACTGCATGACTTTTTACTACATCATTTGGCATCTGCGCCCTATCCTTCTACATGAGTGAACTACTGTTCATGACCTTGACGCATAACGCCACCTGTTGCTGGATCGCCACCGCCGACACTGATTACCACATTTAAATATTCAGGTTCGGCGACGCGAATCAAGTGATACAAATTTTTTAAATGTTGACGATACAAATATTCAAAATCACTGACGCTTTGCGCAGGATTATAACCACCAAACCACCAGAACCAATCCGAGCCTTCACAAAGTGCTAACTGTTTATCAATTTGTGCCAATTCTGATTTGGTGTATTTTTTGGTGGCTAAAGCATGATCAGTCGCAAGCTTCGCTTCGCACAACATATCCCAACCACGATTTTTGTCTTTATCACCAATCCAAGTTGAAAAATTACCGTAAACCCAACTGCCTGCTACAACGTGAGGCATGGCCAGTGGTTCTGGTTTTTGCTTGTCGATTAATTCACTGTAAGTTGTTAATTCCAATAATGGATGCTCGCCAATTCTTTGATAGAGCTGTGCTAAAAAGTAATAGGCATTTTCGGGGAAATATTCCCATGCATTCTCACCATCCATAATTACCGAGATCACAGAGTTTTTTGGATTGTCACAAGTATTGGCGATGTTGACCATGTGATTAATTAGATCGCCTACGGCATCATCAGAATGCCAAGTGGCGTATTTGAAGCCAATTAAATCTGAAAGACCGTCATCGCGGAAAAAACAATTCACTTTGTGTTCTGCAAAATGATAAGGGCGATGCAAACAGGCTTTGCGCTCGGCTAAATCATCGGCAATGAT
>CAUOQW010000252.1:0-4647 GCA_963506825.1 uncultured Cellvibrio sp. | reverse complement strand
GGCGCGGGACTCTATGGAGCTATCCAAGCGTTGGGCATCGCGCTCAAAAGCTGCTCATGAAGGCAATCCTTCTGCCCTGTTCGGTATTGTGCAAGGCGGCATGTACGAACACTTGCGCAGCGAATCACTCAATGGCCTGACCGACATTGGTTTTGATGGCTATGCAATTGGTGGCTTATCCGTGGGTGAACCCAAAGAAGATATGCTGCGCATCCTCGATCACCTGCCCCCGCAAATGCCAGCCGATAAGCCGCGCTATTTAATGGGTGTGGGCAAACCGGGCGATTTGGTAGAAGCCGTGCGCCGAGGTATCGATATGTTTGACTGCGTAATGCCTACTCGCAATGCCCGCAACGCGCATATCTTTGTGACCGAAGGTGTACTCAAGCTGCGCAATGCCAAGTACCGCAATGACACCAGCCCCCTCGATGCCAACTGTGATTGCTATACCTGTAAAAACTTCAGTCGCAGTTATCTCTACCATTTGGATAAATGCAACGAAATGCTGGGCGCACAACTTAATACCATCCACAATCTGCGTTTCTACCAAAACCTAATGGCCAGAATGCGTAAAGCCCTGAGCGAAGGCACTTTTGCTGCCTTTTTAGCCGACTTTTATGGCGCACAAGGGTTGGAAGTGCCGGAAGCGCCCCCACAATAGATGGGCTGAATGCAACAGCCAGCCACAAGCCATTGTTGTGGCTGGTTAAATCGGTATAATCCGGCGCTTTCATCTGTCGCCCTAGGCCACAGTTCTAACAATAATTCGGTCAGGCAAGATCACTATAAATGCCAACCGAACAGCAATTCGAGCTGTCAACTCTATCTACCACTCGAATTACTAAAAAGTTTCATACATTCGTCACGGGAATTTTTATGTTAAACCGCTACCCGCTTTGGAAATACCTCCTACTGGTAACTGCGACTGCGCTGTCGCTGCTTTACGCAGTACCCAACTTTTACGTTCCAGATCCCGCTGTTCAGGTATCTGGTAGCTCAAGCGGCACGGTGATAGACGCACCTGTGCTAGCCAAAGTGGAAGCCGCGCTTAAAGAAGGCAACATCGAATATTTTGGCGCCGAAGCTAATGGCAAAGCCGCCTTGGTTCGCCTGCGCAAAAACGACGATCAAATGAATGCTCGCAGACGCATTCAACAAAGCTTGGGCGATGAATATGTGGTGGCATTAAATCGTGCCTCTACCACGCCAGCTTGGTTGCAGAGCCTTGGTGCTACACCCATGAAACTCGGTTTGGATTTGGCGGGCGGCGTGCATTTCTTGTTGGAAGTTGATACAGCCTCTGCACTGGAAAAACGCCAAACCATGAACGCTGATGACTTTAAAGAAAAGTTACGCAAAGAAAAAATTCGCTACATCTCTATTAACAACACAGCATCTAATGTGATTGTCGCTCGCTTCAAAACTGCTGAGTTTCGCGATCAAGCAATTGCTGAGCTGCGCAAAAACTCACAGCAACATCTGTTTACCAAACCTGATACAGAAGCCAGCGCCGATGAATTCAGTTTTACTGCAGCACTCAGCGATGTAGCCGTTAAAGAAATTGAAGACTACGCCATTAGCCAGAACTTACAAACGCTGCGCAACCGTGTAAATGAATTGGGCGTTTCTGAGCCCATCGTTCAAAAGCAAGGCCGCAACCGCATTATTGTTGAACTCGCCGGTGTACAAGATCCCGCGGAAGCAAAACGCGTAATTGGTAAAACCGCTAACCTTGAATTCCACATGGAAGCATTGCCCGACGCAATGATTTCCAGCAAAGAACAATTTGATTGGCGCGATAAAAATGAACAAGCTCGCCGTGGCCCTGTGTGGTTAGAAAAACAAATTATTGTAACGGGCGATCAAGTGACCGACGCGCGTAGCAGCTTCGATTCTGAAAGTGGCGGCCAACAAGTAAGCATTACGCTCGACAGTGTGGGCGGCACCAAAATGAACCTTGCTACCCGCAACAACATTGGTCGCAAGATGGGTATTTTGTTTATCGAATATAAAAACCACACCGAATATGTCACCAATGAAAAAGGCGAACAAATTGAAAAAAATAGCCAATACATTGAACGTAAAGTTATTAACGCAGCAACCGTACAAGCAGCACTGGGTGTGAACTTTCGTATTACAGGTTTGGATGCGCCCGGTGAAGCTTCAGAACTTGCGCTCTTATTGCGCGCCGGTGCTCTCGCCGCCCCTATGCACTTTGTTGAAGAGCGCACCATTGGTCCATCACTCGGTTTAGAAAATATCAAAAAAGGTGTTGAGTCTTGTATTGCGGGCTTAGCCGTTGTTTCTATATTTATGCTCGCGGTTTATCGCGTGTTTGGTTTATTTGCCAATGTCGCGCTCACCGTAAACTTATTTATGCTGCTCAGTGTTTTGTCGCTCTTTGGCGCAACTATGACTCTGCCCGGTATTGCCGGTATCGTTTTAACCCTAGGTATTGCGGTGGATGCTAACGTACTGATTTACTCGCGGATTCGCGAAGAAATTAAAAATGGTATGTCGCCACAACAGGCCATTCATATCGGCTACGAGCGCGCGTTTATTACCATTCTCGACGCTAACGTCACTACCTTTATTATGGGCGTGATTTTATTCGCGATTGGCACAGGTGCTGTTAAAGGTTTTGCTATCACACTCTGCATTGGTCTGGTGACCTCCATGTTTACCTCCATCATGATTAGCCGTGCATTAGCTAACTTGTTCTACGGTAAACGCAAAAACTTACAGCACGTTTCGGTTTAAGGGGGCAATTGATCATGGCACATGAAATAAAAGTTATTAATTTTATGGGAATCCGAAAATATACCTCGGGTTTCTCCATTGTTCTTACCCTTGCTGCAATCCTATCGATTGGTATTCAGGGCTTTAATTTTGGCTTGGATTTTACCGGTGGTACTCAGCTTGAGTTGTTACTGAATAAACCTGCGGACATTCCAAAAATCCGTCATGTATTGGAAGAAGAACATTTACGTACACCTGTCGCCGTTGTTTTTGGCGAAGAAAATAACGTAATGATTCGCACCCAGGATGAAATGAAAACCAAAGGCAGCGACCAACTTGCCGCTGAGATTGCCAAGTTAGGCAATGGTGATGAACTCAAAAGCGTGAGCAATCCGCCACGTGATTTAGAAGGCTATGCCGAAACCCTTACGCTGGCGAATGTAACTGAAGCACAATTAACGGCAGCAAATATTTTTGATGCTGAACGTTTTGGCAAAGTGTTGTACACCACTGCTAAAGACCAAACACTGTCGGTATCTATCGCTAACCCTCTGGGCACGGTTTACAGCAACTATCTGAAAACCAAAATTGAAAAAGCCACTGATTCTGAAATTAAAATTTTGGGTAGCGCCAGCGTAGGTTCACAAGTTGGTGAAGAGCTAATGAACAACGGCGGCCTAGGCATTATTTGCGCGTTTGCGTTGGTATTTTTGTACGTTGCCATTCAATTCCAATGGAAGTTTTCTGTAGGTGCAATCGTATCGCTAGTTCATGTAACTATAGTGACCCTAGGTTGCTTTTCGTTCTTCCAATGGGATTTTGATTTAACCGTACTCGCGGCAATTATTGCATTGATCGGTTACTCCATTAACGACACCATCGTTATTTTCGACCGTATTCGTGAAAACTTCCGCAAGTTGCGCAAAATCGATCCCATAGAAATCGTTAACATTTCCATGACCCAAACGCTCGGTCGGTCGATCATGACGCACGTTACTGTGTTTTTGGTAATGGCGGTGTTGTTCGTCTTCGGTGGCGAAATTTTAACGGGCTTCTCTAAAGCCATGATGATTGGGGTTGTGTTCGGCACCTACTCTTCTATTTATATTGCCGCCAACGCGACAGTTGCGTTGGGAATCGGCAAAGAAGACTTAATGCCGCGCGCCAAAGAAGGCGAAGGCAGCGAAGCCGATATGGCGCCTTAAAGATATGGCGCCTTAAAAAAGCATCTAGAAACACTTATAGCCTTACACCAAACCCCACCCTCAAAAGTGGGGTTTGGTTTTTCTAGCACACAAGAAAATAGATTAAGCGAGTATTGGCCTTGTAATTAGCGATTCGACTGGTTTATCTTCACCTCATCCAGTTTCAGGCACTTAGATCATGACTACTATAAACAAAAATATCAGTATCAAAACCGATTTACGTGACAGTAATGATATTGAAGTGCTGCGCGAAACTGTATCGCGCTTTCAGCGTATTTTTAACGGCAGCGGTTATGGGTTTTGGGAGTGGAATCTAGTCACCCAACGTCTCGATTGGTCCGGCGGTTTTTGGGAGCGCTTGGGCTATAACAAAGAAGAAGAAGATCATATCTGCAATGCTAATTATGTCTGGGCTTATATCCACCCCGACGATCATCAAATCAGTGCCGAAGCCATGCGCGAGCATTTGCGCACCGGTAAACCCTTTCACTGCGCTTATCGCGTGCTAAAGAAAAACGGCGAATATATTTGGACTGAGGTACGCGCTGATTCTATTCGCGATGAAAATGGTCGCGCAATTATTATGTCGGGCGTGAGTTTTGATGTTACCGCACTTAAAAATGCCGAAGAAGCTTTGCGTGAATCTGAAGCGCGCCAAGAGCGAATTATTCAATCATCCAACGATGGTATTTGGGAATGGTAT
>CAUOQW010000251.1:0-4657 GCA_963506825.1 uncultured Cellvibrio sp. | reverse complement strand
GGATTAATGGGCCATGAAATAGTAAATTCAGACCCGCTTTCAGTGGTGGGAGTCACTTTAGAAATTTTAAGAACAGGCTTGCGGCGATCTGTCGCAATTAAGGCCGACAACCTATGCCAACAATGAATGGCATGGGAGCTATGTAAATTCACAACATAAATATCTGCATTAGCGGCGCTACTTAAATCGCCCAGCGAACTGTTTTCGCTAACAACTTTGAGGTGATAACTGCGCGGTCTATAACGCGTTATTGCAAATATGCGCGAAAATATTTCCAAATCGTTGGCACCAGCACCCACCACTGCCACTTGAAATAATTTACCCGTCTGCTTTGCGGAGGATAATTGTGCCGCCATTGTTAAGTCTCCTATGCCTGATTTCCACACTTTAGAAAAACCATCCCTTTCTAAAGCGATTACAGAGGTGAGTTTAGAACAGCATCAAGCACAGGCAATTCGAATTTTTTATCACTCAAATATTTTGATACCTAATTTATTTATAGAAAAAATAAGAAAGAATGATTGGTGCGACAAACTCGAAGCATTAGACGCCACGTTCGGATTTTTACAAAAATTTTAGGTGAATTAAGATGAATAATTACAGCGTGTTATAGATTTTCTTTTATCTACATCACATTTTTCTAAACAAGTTTCAATTTTCTGTCGCTAAACACTTAAAAATTAAATTTAAAAAAACTTATGAAAATTTAATCTATTGAGCACGAATTTGCATAACTAGAATTTAAAAACACAAAATGGAAGTATAGCTCTGCGCAATCTATTGAATGTTTGCCAACTGATCTTTCCTTCTTAATCATCTATTTCGTATTCATCCATAAAGAGGTAATTCCCATGGAGATGGACGCAAGATACAACTGGTTCCTTGTCTCTCTTTCATTTTTAATCGCCGTGTTTGGATCATTAAAGGGATTACAAATAAATAACGGCATGAAGTCATCTCCCTCGGGCCCTACACCGCTATGGATTGCAGCTGCAGCCGTATCGCTGGGTGGCGGTGCCATTTGGACCATGCATTTTATTGGCATGCTCGCCTATCAAGTGCCTATGGATATTGGTTATTTACCGGGGCCAACCTTTGCTTCTCTCGCACTCGCTGTTGTCGCAGTAGGTATCGGCGTTTATATCGCAGTAAGTGGGCAACTCTCTGTTATTCGGTTGCTCGGCGCAGGCCTGTTTACCGGCTTGGCTGTGGCGGGAATGCACTACATGGGAATGGAGGCCATGGTGATGCCGGGCAGCTCTATGGTGTATGACAAAACGCTTGTTGGAGTATCGCTCGGCATTGCAATAGTTGCCGCTACGGTTGCGCTTTGGCTCGCCGTGAACCTCAAAGGAACCTTGATTATGTTAGCCAGCGCCGTGGTTATGGCGATTGCGGTATGTGGCATGCATTACACCGGTATGGCCGCTATGAGCATGGTGCACAATCACGAAGCTGATCAAACTATTATTGAAAATTCCATGAGCCCCATGACCATGGGTTTATTTATTTTCTGCGCCAGCATGTTGCTGTTGGTTATCTGCTTAATTATGTCGCTTAATCAACTCAGTAATAAAATTCAAGATGATATGCAAGATGAAAGTGTTCAGCCCAATCCTTAATCGCTAAATATTAATCACCGTGCGTCTCCATTAGTTCTTTTTGCCGATGTCAACTGAGTGATTAATTTCTTAGGAGTCGATCCTTTTGAAAATTTTATTGTTTGCCTCTGCTTACAATGGGATGTGTCAGCGTATACATAAAGAATTGGAAGCAGAAATGCACAGCATTTCCATTGAATTATCCGCTAATGAACAGCAGATGCTTAGCGCCGTTGATGATTTTCAACCCGACCTTATTATCTGCCCGTTTTTAAAACATGCGGTGCCAGAGAAAATTTGGCGGCATCACCTCTGTTTAATTGTGCACCCTGGCATTGAAGGCGACCGCGGCCCATCATCACTGGATTGGGCAATCGCCCGCAAAACCATTAATTGGGGCGTTACTTTGCTGCAAGCGGATGCAGAAATGGATGCCGGCGATATTTGGGATACGCAAACATTTCATATGCGCAACACCGCCAAAGCAAGTATCTATCGCCGCGAAGTCATTGCCGCTGCGGTGCACATGATAAAAAATGTATTGCATCACTCGCTTAATAATACTGAATTCAAACCGCGTCCATTGGATTACAACAAACCTTTGGTTAGAGGTGAATACTTGCCACTTATGCGTCAGGATTCACGCAAAATTAATTGGGAAATAGATTCAGCGGAAATCATCACCCGCAAAATAAATGCGGCGGATAGTTTTCCGGGTGTGCTAGACACTATTGCCGGAAATGAGGTTTATTTATTTGGTGCAAGACCTGAGTATTCACTGCACAGTTCAATTCCTGGTGAAGTTATTGGGCACCGCGACGGTGCTATTTGTCGCGCGACTATTGATGGTAGTGTTTGGATTCGACAACTGAAAATGGCACCACAAGATGAGCGCAAGTTTTTTAAATTACCTTCGCTGCATGTTATTACCAAGCAATTTCCCAATGCACACTTGTTTGAGAGTTTACGCACCCTAAATTCTAGACTGCAAAATGATATTAAAATTGAAACCCAGAATGCGGTGGCCTATGTGTCATTTGATTTTTACAATGGCGCTATGAGTACTGAGCAGTGTCAAAATTTGTTGTCGCGCTTGCGCGAATTACGCGAGCGGAATGACATTCGCGTTATAGACCTTATGGGTGGCGAAGATTTTTGGAGCAATGGCATTCACTTGAATTGTATTCAAGCATCAGTAGATCCTGCACGGGAATCATGGCGCAACATCAATGCTATTGACGATATTGTGCAAGAACTTATCACCATGACCCATAAAGTGACCGTTGCCGCCTTACGCAATAATGCAGGAGCAGGCGGTGCAATAATGCCACTGGCTTGCGATAAAGTGTTTGCGCGTGAAGGCGTGGTGTTAAACCCACACTACTTAACCATGGGTTTATTTGGCTCAGAGTATTGGACTTATTTATTGCCCAAACGTGTGGGCGATGCCAAAGCCAAAGAACTTACCGAAAGCTGCCTGCCACTGCTAGCCACTCAAGCCTATAAATTTGGGATGGTGGATAAGGTGTTATTGGAAGATTGGAATACGTACCATCGATTATTGCAACGCGAATGCGAAGCCTTAACCGATGATGCAAATTATTTTGCGTTACTTGCGCGCAAACAATATACGCGTATGAAAGATGAAGCGACTCGCCCCTTGGAAGCTTATCGTCAAGATGAGTTACAACATATGAAAGCTATCTTCGATAACCCTCAAAGCGAATACCATCATCTGCGCTATAATTTTGTTTATAAAATTAGCTGCAACCAAACACCAGCGCGGCTTATTTATCGCGTACGGGAACAGAAGCTGGCTCAAACTGCCTAATGTTTTTTTGAAAACAAACCCAAGAAAGTTGCGAGGCTAAATATCTGTGAGAAAAACTGAACACAATTAGGATTTTAGAAACTCAGTAACATCGTCAATGTGGTGACCTTCGTTTATACAACGCGTTAATAACTCACCCAGAAATTGATTAATTTGCAGTTTTTCATCGGCATGGTACATAGCTTGATTGGGGTACTCGTAGCGCGGGCGCAAGCGCTTATGCCCTTCCCATGCCAGCACCTCCGCTAACTTCGCATCGTGATACATACGCACTGTTAAACGCGGCATGTGCAACCAGCGCGACTCGCCCGCAATTGAGGTTTGAAATAGCTGCAAGGTTGTTGTGTAAGGAGAGCGCTCAAGAATACGCAATTGGTTTAGCCATTGCTGCTCGCCGCGGCTAATCATAAAGCGATACTCATCACCCTGTTGATCTGCAATTTGCTTATTAAAATGCTGCGTCAATAATTTGTGCAAGCGTAGATAATTAGCTTCGCACTCCGCCATTTGCAATGGTAAATCAACTTTGTAACGTTCACGATAGGTGACGTACTCAGGCTGAGGCTTGGCAATACGCAATATAAACATAGACTTAACAATAAGTGAGAAAGATGACGAATTGGCGATTTAATATTTTTAAAATCGCCAACCTGTAGTTGAAGTGTTAGCCAGACTCAGGCTTAAGTCAATCGTCTAGCAAGATTTATTATGCGCCATGATCTTTGCGTAAGCGCGCGCGATTCATTTGCAACCATTGCAAGCAAATTAACGCGGCGGCGTTATTAAAACGGCCGTTTAATAACTCAGCGAAAACCTCATCTGCCGCAAAGCTATGCAAGCGAATATCTTCGTTTTCATCGGGCAGGCCATGAACACCACCCGCTTGGCTTAAATCGCACAGGCCGCAAAATAAATAGAGCTTTTCATCACTGCCGCCAGGGCTGGATAAAAAGTTACAAATGTATTCCATGTAGTAAGGCTCTAGCGACGCCTCTTCCAGCAATTCGCGGCGTGCAACTTCTTCTGCGGATTCACCGGCCTCCACCATTCCCGCAACCACTTCGTAACACCAAGGGCCAGCTTCTTCAGCCATGGCACCCACACGAAATTGTTCAATCATGCCGATTAAATCATGCACGGGGTCATAGACCACCACGGCAACTGCATCGCCACGAACAAATAGTTCGCGACTCATTTCTTTGCTCCAGCCGCCCTTAAATAATTT
>CAUOQW010000250.1:0-4684 GCA_963506825.1 uncultured Cellvibrio sp. | reverse complement strand
TGTTGTAAAAAGTGCGCAAGTAAATCTACATGTTCGCTTTCATATAAAAGATCGCTGCCAATAATCACATCAAACTCTCCCAAACTGCTTTGCTCATCTGCCCAGCCTGTTCGCACAAAAGGAATGTGTTCACTGTGGTTGAGTTTTACGTTTTCGTTGAGAAAGTTACCGGCTTCCGGGTGGTAGTCGGTGGCGGTGATATCGGCGTTGCGGTTATTGAGCAGGTGGCTGGCGAGGGCTATGCCGCAGCCCACTTCTAGAATGCGTTTATTGGCGATATCAAAATCCAGCATGCGGTGCGCGAGCACTTGGCCGGAAGCCCACACAATCCCAAACAGCGGCCATGCGGCGGATGAAATCCCCAAGTCGGCGGCTTCATGGTCGTCGTCGGAAAATTCTTGATTGTCGCGCAGGCTGCGCAGGTGAATATCTATATCGCCAAACTCAATGGTTTGGTAGCGGAAGCGCAGCGATGACATGGCCTTAACTCTAATAGTTAGGCGCGGCTGGCAACATAGAGTCTGGGTCGCTACGCGGGCTGCTAGGGTACAGGGAAATAATAAATGGCGCTGATTAACTTTGGCTGTGTCGGGCAGTACATAAACTCATTCCCCGCTCACCCTGAGCGCGTAGCAGTCGAAGGGTTTATCACTAAAGCCCCAGAGCCCTTCCTCTACTTGGTATTCAGGGTAAACGGAAGGATGTTTCGAGCGAATGCTATAGATTTTTTGCCAAACATTTCATATATAAAAACTGATACCAAAAATCGCACCTATCAGATATTTGAATTTTCTCCGGAAACAATTGGTAACACTTCTCAATATCCCACCAAAAGACATTGACGCTCAGGTTAATGCTAACTAGCATGTAAACGGTTACAAAATAATAGTAAACGGTTACATGTGAGAGTTAACCGCTTATTTTGCTTGTAACTATTAACGTACGTACGAAAAAGGAGTTTTCAGCGTGGTCTTTTACAGCAGTAAAGACGACGAGTAATTGATGGAGACTTGCAGTACCTCGTCGATTCGAAAACTCCAGAACAATAATGTCTAATAAATAGGTGTCATCTATGAAAAATATAAAATCACGTGTAATCACTAATGGATCGCTGAAAAAGCTCTTGGGAGCCTCGGCTGTTATTGCCTTGGCGAGTGCAACTAGCCTCAGTTTTGCCGGTGAATTTGGCAATGGTGTGAATTTGCAGCCGTCTTACTACAACAATGGCAACGTCAATATGGGTTGGTCGTTGATGAAGGCCAATACCAAAATCAAATCGGTCCGCATTGAAATTGAGCCGGGCAAAGAAACCCAAGGTAAAACCTGGATTGCGCAGGCAAAAAGCAATGGCTACAAGGTCATTGCGACTTATCACAAATCGGCAGTACTGGGTTCAGACTCTGCTTCTGAATTGGCAACGGCGGGCACTTGGTGGAAAAACAATTACAGCAACCTAGCGGCGGCTGGCAGTATTTTTGTCAATATCTCCAATGAGTGGGGCAGCCACAATATCAGCGCTAACGCCTACGCCAGCGCTTACAACACAGCGATCAGCAGCGTGCGCAGCAAGTACAGCGGCCGCATTGTTATCGACATTCCCGGTTGGGGCCAAGAAACCGCTACCGCAGCGGCGGCGATTAAAGGTACCAACGGCACCAAGATTAACGATACCTATATAGTCCCTTCAATTCATGCTTACCCCGGCGCTTGGAACCAAGGTAAAAATGCGTGGTTGGCGAAATCGGATGTAGATGATTTGGGCTCTGCTGGTCGCGGTGTGTTGATTGGTGAATTTGGTAGTTTGGGCAGCACTGGCAGCTCCGATTGGTCTGGCATTGTCGATTACGCCAAAGGCAAAGGTTATGACGTTTTGGGTTGGGCATGGAACGGTGATGGCGGCTCTATGAACATGGTGACTCCATCATGGGCTAGTAACCCTACCGCTACTAGCTTCAGTACAAGTTCGTACTTCTCGGTCATTTACAACAAGTTGTAAATGCGAGTGCTTTGAGGCTTTCTCCAGTATTTAGCCGCCCCGCTAAATATTCCTTAGCTCTCAAAGTAGCTTGCCCCGCCACCTCTGGTGGCGGGGCTTTTTCTCTCATCAACCGAAGAAGTTCTTATCATGTCAAAACTGTTAGCTATTATTTTGGCGACCGTCTTGCTGGCGGTTAGCTTTGCAGTGGGTCGGTGGACTGCACCGAGTGAGCAACTCCTTACTGACACCGCCTCCGGCTTTACGCCCGCGTTAAACAATAAAGCCTGTAATACACCTTCGCTGCCCCCCGTGGTAGTAAAACCCCCAGCACCTTTTGAAGGAAAAACACCGGATGAGCTGCATAAAAAGCTCGCCGATAACAAAAAACGTATTCCCAGTGCAGCCACCCAAGACGAGCAGCGGCAATTGTTAGAGGCCTTGGCAGCGGTTGATCCGCAGGCGGCCATGGCACAGGCACAGCAATTAAAAGGCGACCGGCAAGCGCAGGCCGTATCGGCAGTCTTGGCGATTTGGGGGGAGAAAGATCCTGAGTCTGCATGGGCGTGGGTGGAGTCAACACATCCCGAAAATATCTATCAATTCGATCAACTGCTAGAAGTTTTCGGCAGGAATAATCCCGAAACTGCCGCCAGTTATGCGAGCCGTTTAGCGAGTAGCCGCCCCGATCTCACGCAAGAAGTTTATCTCTCGGCATTGATGGGTATTACTCATGCAGGTGGTTACGACACCGCGCGCAAGATGGTGGAATCGGCCAATATTTCTATGGAAGATCGCGCGACCTTGGTGAACTATGTGGCAGGCGCTTGGGCGACTTATGAGCCGCAAGCCGCTATGCAGTGGGTGATGAGTCAATCCGGCGATTTGCAAAACAGCGCGTTGATTGGCTTGGGTGAATCCTGGTCGAATGTAGACCCGCCAGCGGCGGCAAATTTTGCGAGCAAATTAAATAGCCCGCAACGGCAATTGTTATTGCAGCAATCTATTTCCAAATGGTTGATGGATGATCCTAATAGCGCGACAAGCTGGTTGGCAGCGGCGGAGAATCATCAAGATTACGATCAGGCGCTACACAGTGTGGCCACATCGCCGAATATGGTGCGCGATCATTCGCAAACTGCGCTCTCATGGTCTGAGCGAATTTACGACAGCAATTTGCGTATGACTGCACTGCAACAAATCTTGGGGGATATGAATCAAAAAGACCCGGTAGGTGCCGCCAGTTATGCGCGCTCAGCACCTAACTTATCTCCAGCGCAGCGCACGCAATTATTAAATGCGCTAAGTGAAGGAAAGTAACAAATCTTAGTAGGATTAAAGCCTTGCCGTCAGCTGCAAGGCTTTTTTTATGCGGTTTGTTTTTGATTTAAGCAACTTGGATTAAGATGCTGTGGCGATATTGAGATCGCGAGTAACCATTTAAGCATTAGGGCAAATATCAGGAGAGGAAAAACAATGAGCTTTGGGATTAAGACTAAGGAATTACAGGGCGTTTATATATCCAGCGCAAGTTGTGCCAGCTGTAATACCGCTGCTTTACGCAACACCGGCACTATTAAATTGTTTCATATTTGGGGGATCCCCCTATTCCCCGTTTGGGCAAGTTCACAGGTGAGCTGCGCAGGTTGCAGCAGTGTGATTAAACTCAAAAATGCATCGGAAGATGTGCGTCATAAAGCTAACTCAGTTATTACACCTAAAGCGTTGTTCAAATCATCATGGGGTTTATCGCTACTCGTGTTGGCGCTCATCGGCTTTGCGTATTTGGTGTATTCCAGTAAGCAGGAAGATCAGGCCTTTGTGGCTGCACCACAGGCGGGCGATATCTACACCGTAAAAATTGCTGAGTTTGTTAGCGATGGCAGCCCCAATAATTATCCCTACGGAATATTTAAAGTAACCAAGGTGGATGGCGAAAAGGTGAGCTTTATTGTGGCGAGCAATACCTATGGCGATTTAAAAAGTGTGCGTAAATCATTGAGTAGCGATGGTACAAAAGCAGATTTTTATAGCGACTTTCATATTGAATCTGATAAGGCTGCGTTAAAAGCCAAGTTGGATACTGGCGCTATTAACGACATCGACCGCTAATGAAAGATCGCTAACAAAAGGCCGCTAGATTTTTTATTTAGCTACCGAACAAGCCCCGCAATTTTTTCACAAAGAATTTGCGGGGCTTTTTTGTTTGTACAGGACGCCCACAACCGCATAGGGTATTATGCCGCTTTAAAAACAGCGGTTGCTCCTTGCGAGCGCATAACAACTAGAGAGTTCACTATGGCACACGTAAACAGTGCGAAACTGAGTGTTTCGCAAGCACTTTTCGGTCAAACGCCAGCGGGCGCGGTGGCAGAATTATTTACCCTCACTAATGCCCAAGGTATGGTGGTTAAGATCACTAATTTCGGCGGCATTATTACTGAAATTCATGTGCCGGATAAAGACGGCGTGTTCGCGAATGTGAATATCGGGTTTGATAGTTTCGAAGGCTATTTGCAAAAAGATGTGCCTTATTTCGGCGCTTTGATTGGCCGCTTTGGCAACCGTATTGCCGGCGGAAAATTTACACTGGATGGCGAAACTTATTCATTAGCAACCAACAATGGCAACAACCATTTGCACGGTGGTGTAGTGGGTTTTGATAAAGTAGTGTGGGCTACAACATCATTTGAAACTGCAAGTTCTGTG
>CAUOQW010000249.1:0-4688 GCA_963506825.1 uncultured Cellvibrio sp. | reverse complement strand
TAGAAATTACTGGTTCTGGGAATACCATCGGCTCAAGAGTACATGGGTGCTTAGGATCACACAGGGTGTGACCGGTTTGTACGTTCTTCAGGCCTACCAACGCAATGATGTCACCAGCTTGTGCAGTGGTTAAATCAGTACGATCGTTAGCATTCATTTCTACCATGCGGCCGATACGCTCGGTTTTGCCGGTAAAAGAGTTGAGCAAAGTGTCACCCTTGTTCAACACGCCTGAATAGATACGTACGAAGGTCAGGGCGCCGAAACGGTCATCCATGATCTTGAACGCCAATGCGCGGAAAGGCTCATCAGCAGAAACGATTGCGTATTCGCCAGTTTCAGTGCCTTCTTCATCAGTCAGCGGTTGTGGATTAACTTCAGTTGGGTTTGGCAGGTAGTCAACTACAGCGTCCAACAGGATTTGCATACCTTTGTTTTTAAAGGCAGAACCACAGAATGTTGGGAAGAATACCAAGTCGCGGGTACCTTTACGGATGCAACGCTTAAGATCTTCAACAGAAGGTTCTTCGCCTTCCATATAGGCCATCATCAGGTCGTCATCTTGTTCTACTGCAGTTTCAACCAACTGACCACGGTGCAACTCAACGTCGTCAACCATATCCGCAGGGATTTCTACAATGCTAAAGTTTTCTGGTTTGCCAGAATCGTCCCATACATAGGCTTGACGGTTCAGGATATCTACCACGCCTACGAAAGTGTCTTCACGGCCAATTGGCAGGGTCATGATCAATGGCTTGGCGCCCAGTACGTTTTGTACTTGTTCGGTAACGCGCAAGAAGTCAGCGCCGATACGATCAAGCTTGTTTACGAAAATCAAACGGGCAACTTTAGAGTCGTTCGCATAGCGCCAGTTAGTTTCTGACTGAGGCTCTACACCGCCAGAACCACAGAATACGCCGATACCGCCATCGAGAACTTTCAATGAACGATACACTTCTACGGTGAAGTCAACGTGTCCGGGGGTATCAATAACGTTGAAGCGAGTACCTTTCCAGAAGCAGGTTACAGCTGCCGATTGAATGGTAATACCACGTTCTGCTTCCTGGACCATGAAGTCGGTAGTTGATTCACCTTCGTGAACTTCACCTATTTTATGGATTTTACCAGTCAGCTTCAGAATACGCTCGGTAGTGGTGGTTTTGCCGGCATCAACGTGGGCGAAGATACCAATGTTTCTGTAAAGTGATAAATCAGTCATAGGACTCTCTATAAGCTGGGTTGGAAATTAGGCGCGTAATATACAGGATTTTATCTGGATATGTCCTACGAAAAAGGAACGAATTTTTCCACTTTGGCATCCATTTCGATATTTTTAGGGTGAACCTGCACTTAAGGGGCGATATTTCCCATGTGGTGAATCATCTTAAGGTTTTTTCTGAAGCGATTGGTGATGTAAAACTTGGGGGCCTTATACCCCAGAAAAAGAAAACCCCGAACAAGTCGGGGTTTTCGTCAAGTTAGTGAATACTTAGATATTGCCGTAACCAATGTAACCATTGCAGTGCAAAAACTCACTACCCCCAGTTCCGCCACCACAAGCGCCGTTGCGATAAACACCTGTATTGGTTGTTTGTGCTTCTGATTGACGAATTGCACCGTTCACACTGATGTAATCCACTTGTACATCGCGCCCGGTCGCATCGTTGGTGTATTGCACCAAGGTGCCGCCAGTTGCGGATGTCGTTACTGAATAGTTAGTCATAGTCGTGGTCAGTGTCCAAGTTCTCACGACAGTGTTATTTACTTTCAAAGAAATGCTTTCACCGCCCGCCACACCTTTTGCGCGCACCACAATTGTTTTGCTGGTGCCCGATGCTGAACTGGAACTGCCAGAGCTGCCACTCCATGCCACCGCACGACCGCTACTATTAATTGAGCCAGCCTGCAAACCGCGGTTTTTGAGGTTGGTCACAATCGACTGTATAGCATTGTTGGTGGTTGTGTAGCCTTCGTGCATTAAAATCACGCTGCCGTTTTGGGCATTGCTTGCGGCAGCAACAATTGATGCAGTACTTGCGCCGTTCCAGTCCTGAGTATCTATATCCCATGTTACGGTGGTGAGGCCAAGCGCGGTGGCTGCGGAAATAATAGTTGCATTAGTTTCACCATAGGGAGGGCGAAACAGAGTGGGTGTACCACCGCCCGCACTTTGAATCGCCACTTGCGCTTGCTGTAGATCGTTGTAAACCTGTTGATAGCTCCAGTTCAACATGTGTTGATGGGTGTGGCTGTGGTTTGCGATCTTGTGTCCCGCATTTGCTATAGCTTGAATAGCCGATGGATTACTGCTGACCCTGCTGCCCCAAATAAAGAAGGTGGCTTTAACACCGGCGCTGTTGAGCGTATTCAGCAAAGTGGTAGTGCTGCCGGTAGGGCCGTCATCAAAGGTTAATGCATAGTAACCACTTTGGGCATTAGCGATTTGACCTAAACTCATTAAGCCTGTTGTCACCATTAAAATGCCTAAGGCCTTACTTACTTTTGATAAATGTTTTTTCAAATAATTATTCATATTTTATCTCTCGCCGATTTGGTTGATTTGAGCGAGCGCCAGCCAGCAGATGTTGCCTCATTAATCCTGAAGTAAATTGAAGTGATGAGTAAAACCAACAGAGTGCAAATTGACTCTCGTTTCTGATAGGCCTGATTGTCACTATCCCCTGAGGCATTATTGTTATTGGGTGCCAGATTCCTTTCTTTGCATGGGTAATACTGCAAGTGACAAACAAACTGCGCATTACAAAGCGCCGAGCCATGCTAGCCAAGTGATAAAGCGCTTTCAATACACTAGTGCACAAGATAACGGTTACATAGGGTTAATATGAGTAAAGGTTGCAAATGGCATTCTTAATTTTTTGTTTTGGCCAGAGAAGTTGGCGCATAAAGATATTTATCAGCGCAAATGCATTGCAATATTGAATTTTTATGCGAAGCTTTTTGTGTTGAATAACTGGATACATCAAGATGCATCAAAGTAATCTTGATAATAAGCGAGACGTAAATTGGACGACGAAAAAAATTGGAAGGCGAAAAGTAAATTGAATAGGTGCAATAAAAACTATATGTAAAAAAGTTGTGATTTTCGGGTAAGGCGTGCTGGGCCGTGATGCTTTGGCCCAACAGCGAGCTGCTTTGTATTTATTTAGGTGTTGGCTTGTGGAATCGTGAGGCCTTTTATAACAGCAGGGCGAGCGAGAAAAGCGTTGAATGAGTGAAGCACATTCGGGAAATTTTCAATGCCCACCAAATCCCTCGCTTCATAAAAGCCAATTAAATTGCGTACCCAAGGGAAGGTCGCAATATCGGCTATGCTATAGGTTTCGCCCATAATCCAAGGGCCTGCTTTGAGTTGTTGCTCCAGCACATTCAACAAACGTTTTGACTCTGCAACATAGCGATCAAGCGGGCGTTTGTCTTCGTAGTGTTTGCCCGCAAATTTATTAAAGAAACCCACTTGCCCAAACATGGGCCCAATGCCTCCCATTTGAAACATTAACCATTGAATGGTGTGGTAGCGGCCAGCCATATCTGCAGGTATGAGCTGTTTCGTTTTATCGGCGAGATAAATTAAAATAGCGCCGGATTCAAAGAGCGCGAGCGGTTGGTTATCAGGCCCATTGGGGTCAATAATGGCGGGAATTTTATTGTTGGGGTTTAGCGATAAAAATTCTGGCGATAATTGATCGTTGGTATCAAAGCTCACTAAATGGGGTTCATAAGCTAAGCCAACTTCCTCCAACATAATTGACACTTTAACGCCATTGGGCGTGGGCAGTGAATAGAGTTGCAATAATTCCGGGTGTTGCGCTGGCCATTTTTGCGTAATAGGAAATGAGGATAAGTTATTCATAATACCTTTTGTGCTGTGGGTCAGAATGGTTGTTATAAATCTATTAAGAACTAATTCGTAGTTTGAGAGAGGGCATTAGCTTCAGTATACCAATAAGACGGATGCTTTTTCCTGTCAGACAACAGTTTTGTATTTTCCGGTGCTGTAATCTTTACGACACGACGATGGCCTAAATCCAATCGTTTAATTTTTTCACTGAAGTAGCGGTTAAATATCTTGTCAAAAGAACCATCGGCAATTGCCCGCTCAAGGCCGATTTTAATATCAGCAGCAAGTTGTTGGTTATTTTTATTGACATAGAAATAGTAAGCCGCGGGATACTGAATGATTAATTTCGATTCAATTTCCAAATTTAATTCAGGAAACGCATTTTCCTCATCGTATATTTCAAGCGCAGAGCGAGATAAATAATCAATTCGATTCTGTTTAAGCATGTAAAAAAGTCCTTTCCAGCTGCCCGAAAGTTTTTGTGGCAAGCCAGCACGATCGTACAAAACAGCTTCAGGCCAATCGTTACCATTCCCGGCAGTGTAATTTTTCAAGTTAGTTACACTTTTAATAGAAGAAAATTCCTGCTGGCTTTCGGGGCGTATAAAAAGTACTCGCCAGCCAGTGAGTCCCTTACACAATGGAATGCGAATTGGCTGTAAGTCATTGTCTAAAAATGCTTGGGTATTTAGCCAATGAACATCATATAAATTTGCAGTTATATTGGTTTTAGAGCGACTTTCGTTCATGAATGGCAGTGATATTTTTTGAAGTTGGTATTGATGGTTCGACTTGGATAGTGCAAGTTCGAGAATTTCCACAAAATATT
>CAUOQW010000248.1:0-4692 GCA_963506825.1 uncultured Cellvibrio sp. | reverse complement strand
TTGCTGAATACGGCTTCAATCAAATTGCCTTGGGTATCCAACAAAATGCCTTCTGCGATAGCATCATCCTGCCATTCGGCGCGCGCTAAAACTTGCTCCAGCCGATTAAGGTGCTTTAAGCCCGCCAAGCTTGGGTTGCAACTTAAACGCTGATTACAGAGCTTGACACTTACACCTTCTGAAAAATAGCGTTGTGGATAATTCGCAGCCGGGAAAACACCAATCACAATTGTTGGCGACACTGAATCTGGCGCGCGATAACCTCTACCGCCCTGCCCGCGTGTCACTGTAAATTTCACCACGGCATTTTCAGTATCTGTAGCTCCGAGCGACGCAATCAGATTGGCGAATTGAGCTTCAACTAAATCTATAGCAACTGGTATCAATAATTTTTCGCAACTTTTAAGCAAGCGCTCTTTGTGTAGGTGCCACAAAGGAATTTTGCCGTGCAGCATTTTGCAGGTTTCAAACATCCCATCACCATAGGCAAAGCCGCGATCAAGTGGTGATACTTGCGCGCCTATAACACCATTTACAGCAATGACAGGAAGTGTTTGCATAAATTAAATTCTATTAATGTTCTTATACAAAAACGCCGAACATGGGTTCGGCGTTTTGGGTATTGTACAGCTTAAATGCTCATTAGATTTTTTTGAAAATCAATGAACCATTTGTGCCACCAAAACCAAACGAGTTTGAAAGCACGGCTTCAATTTTTCGTTCTTGTGCTGTGTGCGGAACCAAGTTGATATCGCAACCTTCATCTGGATTATCCAAATTAATAGTTGGTGGTGCAACTTGATCGCGTATCGCAAGCACACTGAAAATAGCTTCAACAGCACCCGCAGCGCCGAGTAAATGACCAATCATAGATTTGGTTGAGCTTACTGCAACCTTATCGACATCTGAACCCCAAACAGATTTAACGGCTTGGCATTCTGCTTTATCGCCTGCTGGTGTTGAAGTGCCGTGAGCATTTACATAGTGAATATCAGATACCGCGATTTTTGCATCGTGAATTGCATTCACCATTGAAGATGCAGCACCTGAGCCATTTTCTGGTGGTGAAGTCATATGATAAGCATCGCCACTCATACCAAAGCCAACCAGCTCAGCATAAATACGCGCGCCGCGCGCTTTAGCGTGTTCGTACTCTTCCAATACCAATACACCAGCGCCATCGCCCAAAACAAAACCATCGCGGTCGCGATCCCAAGGGCGACTTGCCGCCTGTGGGTTATCGTTACGCGTTGACAGTGCACGAGCTGCAGCAAAGCCACCTAAACCCAGAGGGGTTGTAGCCATCTCGGCGCCGCCGGCTACCATCACATCGGCATCACCGTATTGAATCATACGCGCAGCAAAACCAATGCTGTGCGTACCGGTAGTACATGCAGTAGTGATCGCAACATTCGGGCCGCGCAAGTTATGCATGATCGACAGGTTGCCAGAAATCATATTTATAATTGCACTGGGAACAAAGAAAGGAGAAATGCGGCGCGGGCCTTTTTCAGCCAGAGTAATCGCACCTTCTTCAATGGTGCCAATACCGCCAATTCCTGAACCGATGGATACACCAATACGACCTGCGTTAGCTTCCGTAATCTCTAAGCCAGAATCTCGAATCGCTTGAATGCCCGCAACCATACCGTATTGGATAAAGGGATCCATTTTACGAGCTTCTTTGCTGGGGAAATAATCATCCACCACCAAATTTTTCACTGAAGCACTGAACTGAGTGGTAAATGCAGAGGCATCAAAACTGTTAATGGTGGCGATACCGCTTTTGCCATTCACAATGCCATGCCAAGTATCAGCAACTGTATTTCCCAGTGAACTGATCATGCCTAGACCAGTAACAACAACTCTTCTGCGTGACACGTTGTAAAACTCCTCAGTTAAAGGCTTGAGTCAAAAATCTACTCAATCAAGGAAATTGCTTGCTGGAAAATAAATTCCGCTAAAATAAAAAAGCCGTACTATTTCGCAATAATACGGCTTTTCGAGAAGATTAGTAATCAGCTCTAAAAATTACGCCAAGTTTGAATTGATGTAATCGATAGCTAATTGAACAGTAGTGATTTTTTCTGCTTCTTCATCTGGAATTTCAGTTTCGAATTCTTCTTCGAGAGCCATTACCAACTCTACGGTATCCAAAGAATCTGCGCCTAGATCTTCTACAAAAGAAGCTTCGTTTTTCACTTCATCTTCTTTCACGCCTAATTGTTCAGCAACGATCTTTTTTACGCGTTCTTCAATGCTACTCATGATGTTATGTAACTCCTAAATGTTATAGACAAAACCGTCAGTTTGATGAGCCGACATTAGCTAGCTGTTAAGTGCCCAGCAAGTAAATACCCAATGAGAGTACTCAGCATTATGTTTCGGTCAAAATCGACGCGCATTTTACATCTATTTGGATGACTTGTAACGCGTCGTGCTAAAAAAACTTACATTTTCACTGTTTTTCTATAAAAAACAGTGAGTTGCAAGCAAAACTTAAGACATGTACATGCCGCCATTAACATGAATAGTTTCACCGCTAATGTAGCCGCCAGCATCGCTGGCCAAGAAAACAACAACTGCAGCAATCTCTTCAGGTGCGCCCAAGCGACCTAATGGAATGCGAGATAGAAGCTGTTGTTTTTGTTCTTCGGGAAGCACCTTGGTCATGTCAGTATCAATAAACCCTGGTGCAACCGTATTGACAGTAATATTACGTGAGCCAACCTCTGCTGCCAATGAACGGGCAAAACCGGCAACGCCCGCTTTAGTGGCAGCATAATTTGATTGACCTGGGTTACCCATAGCGCCAACCACAGAGCTAATATTGATAATGCGACCCCAGCGAGCCTTCATCATGCCGCGCAACACACCTTTGCTTAAGCGATAGACGGCACTTAGATTGGTGTTGATAACATCAAACCATTCGTCATCGCTCATGCGCATTAACAAATTGTCTTTGGTGATACCCGCATTGTTTACCAAAATAGCTGGAGCACCAAACTCTTCGCTAACGCTTTTTAATAACTCAGCAACCGAATCTGCATCGGTCACATTTAATACTTTACCTGCACCGCGAATACCTTGCTCCGCAAAACGTGCAGAGATTTTTTCTGCACCCGACTCGCTTGTTGCAGTACCAATTACAATTGCGCCAGCCTTACCCAATTGCTCGGCAATAGCAGCACCAATACCACGGCTTGCACCTGTGACTAAAGCAACTTTATCGTTCATGCTCATAGTTGATTTCTCTTGTTAATATTCATTTAAATTTATGAATTAAAATTGAGCTAAAACGCTATCTACTTCTTCTGATTTTTCTACCGATAGTGTTGTTAATTCTGAGTTGATACGCTTGTTTAATCCAGACAAAACTTTTCCTGGGCCGCATTCAATCGTAGTTGTGATGCCAGCTGCACTCATAGTATTAACGCACTCAACCCAACGTACAGCACTGTAAATTTGTTCAATCATTAGCGCTTTAATTTTTTCTGGGTTGGATTCGGTTTGCGCTGTCACATTATGCACAACAGGAATTTGCGGCGCTTTAAATTCTGTAGCGGCTATTTGTTCTGCTAAACGATCTGCAGCTGGACGCATTAAGGATGTATGGAAGGGTGCGCTTACCGGCAAAGGTAGCGCACGTTTTGCGCCAGCTTCTTTACAGAGTACAGCTGCACGTTCAGCTGCTGCTGCGGTACCGGCGATAACAACTTGACCGGGTGAATTAAAATTCACGGCTGAAACCACTTCGCCCTGCTCAGCTTTTTTACAGGCTTCAATAATTAAAGCGTCATCCAAACCAATAATCGCAAACATTGCGCCTTGACCTGCAGGCACAGCTTCTTGCATAAATTTTCCGCGCTGCTGCACAAGTTTTACTGCATCCGCAAAAGCAACCACGCCAGCACATACCAATGCCGACCATTCACCCAAGCTGTGACCAGATACTAGTGCTGGTTGAACACCATTTTTTGCTTGCCAAACGCGCCAAACAGCAACACTTGCGGTTAGTAATAATGGTTGAGTGCGCTCGGTTAAATTAATATCGTCTTGTGCACCGTTTTGCACGAGATCCCACAAGTCGTAACCCAATACTTGCGATGCTTCTGCAAAAGTTTGAGTAACAATTGGATATTGCGCCGCCAAATCAGCCAACATGCCAATTTTTTGCGAACCCTGACCAGGAAATACGAAAGCAAGATTTTGTTGTGTCATAAATAATTACTTTATTGCTGATGGGAATTAGATTGAGCTGAAAACTCTGCCTGAATGCGCGCCGGAACATTTTGAATGACCTGCTCGCGCGCCACAATTAAGGCTTGCATAAAGGCTTTTTTATTAGCATTGCCGTGGCTTTTTACCAAAACTTTTTGCAACCCTAAAAAACTGGCACCATTATACATGGATGGATCCAGTTCGGTGCGCAAGTGTTTTAAGAGTGGCCATATAACAATAGCGGCTAATCGCGCCAGCCAGTTTTGTTTAAATTTAGCTTGAATTTTTTTAAAAATATGTCATATTAATCACGCAAGTGATATTTTATTTTAACAAGTTAAAAGGAGTGTTTAATGAAAGCTATCTATAAGTTTCTGATTCACATTTTAATCACAAGCCTTGTCCTCGTTCCATTTAGCCTCAATGCGGCAATGATCTCAACAGATAAAGTCTTCAAGACAGAACAAAACG
>CAUOQW010000247.1:0-4716 GCA_963506825.1 uncultured Cellvibrio sp. | reverse complement strand
GGTGAAGCTGCAGCTCAAACTGCATCCAAGTTAAATGATTTGGCGGGTATTAGTGCAACAGCAACAACAACTGCCACTATTTTGAAAGATGACTCTTCAACATTAGCTCTTGAATTTGATAACACCAACGGCAATTTGTTTTTAAATGGTGTGCGCTTAACTGCATTAACTATGGCTGGTTTAGCAACTCAAATTAATGGTTTAACTTCATCCACATTGCCTGGTATTACTGCGACTGTGAATGCAACGGGCGACTTGGTAATAGATTCAAAAGTAGGTAGCGATTTAAACTTTTCGTTTAGCGATAAAGATGCGGATGGCAATACCGTCACCGCCGGTACAGTCACAGTTATAGGTGCAGATGGCATTGCACAACCTGCTTTAACTAATTTGACGGATGCAATAGTCGTGGGTGGTAGTTTAAAAATTATTATGGAGTCTGGTTATTCCATTCAAAGCACGACTCCCGTAGTAGGTAATTTATTTGCACCACTTACGGCTGCTAGTTTTACGCCAGTGTTGATCAATGCATTTGATCCTAATGACTCCAAAACCTATAACCATGCAACCTCATCAACGGTGTATGACAGTCTGGGTAATGCACACGTAATGCGTTCGTTTTTCGTCAAAGAAAAATACGATATTAACGATCCAACTACATCGCCTAACCATTGGAAAATGAGTGTGCAAATTGATGGCCAGAATGTGGGCGATCCAGACCCAAGCTTGCCTTCACCTGATAATACTTTGCCAACTATGGCTACTTACGATGTGTATTTTTCAGCGGATGGCACACTCAATACCACGCTCACGGATACCTTGTTGATTTCAAACTGGACACCTATAGGCGCCGATGGCAAGCCTCTGGGCGCGCTCCCTCCGTTGAATGTGTTGCAAGGTGGGACGATTCCAGTCGCAGAACCGCCAGCAAGCTCTAACTTTGTGATTGATCTTGCCGGTTCAAGCCAATTTGGTAGCGCCTTCTCGGTCGAGAATCTTGACCAGAACGGTTATACCACTGGCCGCTTGGCGGGCTTGGATGTAGATAGTAAGGGTATTTTGTTTGCCCGTTTCACCAACGGTGAAGCACAAACACTAGGGCAGGTTGCCTTGGCTAACTTTAATAATATGGAAGGTCTGAAGCCTGTGGGCAATTCCATGTGGGCGCAAACCTTTGAAACTGGCGAAGCGGTAATAGGTGCTCCTGGCTCATCTTCACTGGGTAACATTACCTCGGGTGCATTGGAGGAGTCGAACGTGGATCTGTCGGAAGAGTTGGTGAACTTGATTATTGCGCAGCGTAACTATCAAGCTAACGCCAAAACCATTGAAACCGCTAATGCGACAACTCAGACGATTATTAACTTGAGATAGTAAATAATAAAAGCACCCCCTCGGCAACTGCATCCTGCGTGGCTCTACCTCCTGCATCCATGCAGTCGTCCCGACCTCCCCCTTGAAAAGGGGGAGGAGCTAAGAACTCGCACTTGTTGAGAGTGAAGTGATATTCAGCTCCTCCTTTTTTGAAGGGAGAGGTGGAAAGCTCGCACCTTGTAGTTATGCAGGGAATAACACTCCTCCCCTTTTTGAAGGGGGAGGCTGGGAGGGGGTCTAGTCTTTTCAGCTAAATCTAACCGGCAAACAGCGGAAGTTGTTTGCCGTTTGCCGCTTTTCCTATTCTCGTTGCCGCTTTATTTTCCGTTAAAAAATCATTATTTTTCAATTGGTTAGATTCTTCTCTAACAATACTAATAGCCTGTCACCCACTTGGCACCCCTCTTGCAAAACTCCGTGTAACGGCAAATCTGCCAAAAAAATAGCACTTAGCTGGTTGGTTACAACTAAGGCTCATGCGGAGAACATATTGTGGACAGAGCGCTCTATATCGCCATGACCGGTGCCAAGAACAACATGATGGCGCAAGGCATACGCGCCAATAACATGGCTAACCTCAATACTGCCGGCTTTAAGGCCGATTTTGAACAATCGCGCAGCATGGGTGTGTATTACGGGGATGGTCAGCCAACCCGTGCTTATGCGCTTACCGAAACTCCCGGGGCGGATTTTGAATCTGGCCCCATGATGACTACTGGTAACCCGCTTGATATCGCCATTCAAGGTGAAGGCTTTATTGCCGTACAAGCGCCCGATGGCAGCGAAGCCTATACCCGTGCAGGAAACTTGGCGATTGATGCTGCAGGCACTTTGCGCACCTCCAACGGCTTACCCGTCATTGGTAATGCAGGCCCCATCGCCTTACCCCCCTTGGACAAAATGGAAGTGGGTGCCGACGGCACTATTTCTGTTATTGGTTTGGGTCAAACCGCTGAAACCATGGTGGAAACTAACCGCATTAAATTAGTTCGCCCTGACATTAAAAACCTTGAAAAAGGCCCCGATGGTTTGTTTCGTCAACGCGATGGTTTGGATGCAGTGGTTGACGGAACCGTACGAGTTGCGAGCGGCGTATTAGAAGGCAGTAACGTAAATGCCATGAGCGAGTTTACGCAAATTCTAACGCTCTCCCGCCAATTCGATATGCAACTTAAATTAATGAAAACGGCAGAAGAAAACGCCAATGCGTCTGCACAACTTCTGCAAATGTCTTAATGATTTAACAGCTGAGCTTAGGCTCACGAGGATTCCATCATGATTTCTGCTCTCTACGTCAGTAAAACCGGATTAGCTGCGCAAGACAAACAGCTCTCTACTATTTCAAACAACTTGGCGAATACCGGCACTATAGGTTTTAAACGCGACCGCGCGGTGTTTGAAGATTTGCTTTATCAAGTGCAGCGTCAACCCGGTGCGCAGGAAACGCAAGATTCGCAATTACCGTCAGGTTTGCAAATTGGTACAGGTAGCCGCGTAGTCGCTACCCAAAAACAATTTACCCAAGGCAATTTGCAAGTCACCGAACAGCCCTTAGATGTCGCCATTAATGGCCGCGGTTTTTTACAGGTTTTGCAAGCAGATGGAACGATTGCGTACACACGCAATGGCCAATTGCAATTAAGTGCAGAAGGGCAGGTGGTTAATTCCGAAGGTTTAATTTTGGAACCAGCCATTACGGTTCCACAAGGCACTAACCGCGTGACTATAGGTAAAGACGGTAGTGTGAATGCTTACACCGCTGGTAATGAAGCAACTCCGCAACAATTGGGCAATATCACGCTAGCTGATTTTGTGAATCCATCGGGTTTGCAAGCAATTGGTGGAAATTTATTTGTACAAACCGTTGCGAGCGGAACACCTACTCAAGGTGCACCCGGTGAAAACGGTATGGGTAGCTTGCTGCAAGGGCAATTGGAAGGTTCCAACGTAGATATAGTAGAAGAAATGGTGAATATGATTACTACTCAGCGCGCTTATGAAATGAATTCAAAAGTCGTTTCTACCGCTGATCAAATGCTGCAAAACATCGCGCAGAATCTTTAACTGACTTGAGTAATAAGCCATGAAGTTGCTCTCGGTAACCTCGCTAAATTCGCTTGATAAATTGACGATTGCATTCTGTGTAATGTTTTTGTCTGGCTGTCTCGCGAGCAATAGCCCAAAGCCTGGCGATCCTTATTACGCGCCCACTATCTCTGCTGCTCAGGCAATGCCACAGCGTACAGAGGGTTCGCTCTATCAAGACTCTTATGGTTTAAGTTTATTCGGCGATAGAAAAGCGCATTTTGTGGGTGACGTCATCACTATCACCTTAAGTGAAAACACTGTGTCAAAAAAATCTTCAAACGTGAATGTTAAGAAAGATGACAGCGTGGTGTTTAACAGCGGTGCAGGTACTTTGTTGGGTATGGATCCTTCTGCAAGCAAAGTAAATTTAGCAACCAACGTTGCGCAGAACAGAAAGTTCGGTGGTAACTCAGGTGCAGATCAAAGTAATAGCTTGCAAGGCAATATTACCGTAACAGTTGCGGAAATTATGCCCAACGGAAATTTAGTGGTACGTGGTGAAAAGTGGATGACCTTAAATAGTGGTGATGAGTTTATTCGCATCAGCGGAATTGTACGCCCCGATGATGTTGCACCAGACAACACGATTTTATCTACCCGTTTAGCCAACGCAAAAATTTCTTACAGTGGCACTGGTTCATTGGCAGATTCGCAAAAAATGGGTTGGTTAGCAAAATTCTTTAATAGTCCTATTTGGCCGTTTTGATTTAGTAAGAAAATAGATATATCCGCTCATCCTGAGCGCGCAGCAGTCGAAGGATTCGATGTAAACCCTTCGACAATCTCAGGGTGAGCGGTGTCTTAAACGAGATTGCAGTAATGAAAACACTAAGCCTACAAAACCTGATTGCCACAATGATCATTGCAAGTTTGCTGTTGCAATTATCGTTTAACGCATCTGCCGAACGCATTAAAGATATTGCGAGTGTTGCGGGTGTGCGCGCCAACCAATTAATTGGTTACGGTTTGGTGGTGGGATTGGATGGTACTGGCGATCAAACCACGCAATCACCGTTCACTACACAATCATTTAATTCCATGCTGAAACAATTTGGAATCGCAGTGCCAGAGGGTGCGCGTATGCAAATGAAAAATGTGGCGGCGGTAATGATTCAAGCGGAGTTGCCCGCATTTGCAAAGCCCGGTCAAACACTGGATGTGACAGTTTCATCCATCAGTAACGCAAAAAGTTTACGCGGTGGCAGTTTGTTAGTGTCACCGTTAAAAGGTTTGGATGGAAAAGTCTATGCGGTT
>CAUOQW010000246.1:0-4719 GCA_963506825.1 uncultured Cellvibrio sp. | reverse complement strand
GCGGAAAGCTTCCAAGGTGTAAGCGGTGCCCGCTATATCTGCAGTCGCTTCTTGCACACCTTCGAACTTGCCGATTTCAGTGTTGAATTGACGGCGAATACGCGCGTAAGCGCCGACTAAACGATAATTCACTTCGCCACTGGCAGTTGAGAGCGATGGCAATGAAACACCGCGCCCTGCACCCAAACATTCAATCAACATGCGCCAGCCTTTACCGGCCATGGCAGCACCGCCGATCACCCAATCCATAGGGATAAACATATCAGTCCCGAAAATCGGGCCATTCATAAAGGGCGAGCCGGGGTTGTGGCGCTTCCCAATTTCCATACCGGGGTGATTGGCAGGAATTAGCGCACAGGTAATGCCGTATTCTTTTTTGCTGGCATCGCCTAACAGGCCTTCCGGGTCGTGCAGTTTAAACGCCAAACCAACTACGGTGGCCACGGGCGCGAGCGTAATCCAGCGCTTGCTAAAGGTGAGGCGCAAACCAAGCACTTCCTGACCTTCGTGTATACCTTTACAGACGATACCCGTATCGGGAATTGAGCCTGCATCTGAACCGGCTTCTGGGCCAGTTAAACCAAAGCAGGGGATTTCAGTACCCTTAGCCAAACCGGGTAACCAGCGATTTTTTTGCTCCTCGGTACCGTAGTTCATCAAAAGTTCGCCTGGGCCGAGGGAGTTGGGCACCATAGCAGTAACGGCAGCAGTGCCAGAGCGGCTGGCGATTTTGCTCATAATGCGGCTTTGCGCATAGTGGCTAAATTCGCGGCCACCAAAGGATTTAGGAATAATCAGGCCGAAAAAGCCTTTGTCTTTCAGATATTGCCAGGCTTCCGGTGGTAGATCTTTGAGGTTATTGGTGATATCCCATTCGTTGAGCATGGCGCACAGCTCGCTCACCTCGTTATCTAAAAAGGATTGCTCCTCGCTCGTGAGTTGCGGCAAACCAATTTGGGCGAACTCATTCCAATCGGGCTTGCCGCTGAAGAGTTCTTTTTCCCACCAGGTGGTACCCGCCTCCAAGGCTTCGCGCTCGGTGACGCTCATACTCGGCATGGTTTTTTTCAACAGACCGAACACAGGCGTGGTTAGCAGAGCACGGCGCAAACCGCCCAGATTCAATACCAGTAGCACCGCAACCAAAGGCACTAATGCCCAAAGCGATAACATGCAGGGCACCAAAGCGCCCAGTACCACCCAAAAAATAAGCACTAAGGCCGATGCGGCGGAGAGCGCAACCTGACGCAAAGTAAGAATGGCAACCAAGGCCCAGATTGCAATCAGTGCTAGCAGTAATGACATAGTGAAACCCTCTTCTTATTTAAACTTGTGCCGTCCGGTTGGAATCAGCGCATCATCCCATTGAGTCTAGTTGTAAGATTCAACTCTTGCTGCTTTGTGCTGCAGATTTATAACAAGCGCACCAGAAGTGGCCACTAGATCTCCGCTCATCCTGAGCGCGAAAACCTATTAATTCAAAATCGTACCCAACAACACCTGCTCGGTCTCATCTGCAGCAATTTTCTTATCGTCGATAATTTCTATACGACTATCCAAAATCTCATCTACGGATTTCACCGGAATTTGGTTGACGCTCAGCACGCCATTTTCAGCATTGAACATATAAACGCCTTCATTGGTGTGCATGACCGCTTTGGCGCGCAAGAAATCTGCCCCCGACAACCAACCAAATAGTTCATTAAAGTTAAATTGAATGTCTGGCTGAAATAGCCAACCGCAGGAATAGAAACCATTGGCAGAATTTTCACGGCGCACAAACTGCTGATCTTCAGGCAGACGAACCGCCGCGTTATAGAGTTCTCGCTGGGGGCTTAGGGCGTTTTTACGGTGATATTGCGGGGTTTTGAGCGCGTGATCTGCCCGTGGAAAATCCAACCAAGCAGCCTCTAATTGGCCCTGCTCCACCCAAAAAGTAGCTTGCTTGGGCGGCTCGAAACTAGCCACCAACGCATCAAACGCGCGCTTTTCCACCTCACCGCAAACATCAGTTTTATTGGCGATTAACACATCGGCCACCGCAATCTGATCTTGGAAATTGGCATTTTCGGTATAGCGGCTGTCGCTGAGTTTGCGCGGGTCAATCAGGGTAATGGTGGCACGCAAATCCAACACCGTATCGTAATACTCACCCAGCAGCGTATTGATAATTTCCTCCGGGTGCCCCAAACCCGTCGGCTCGATGATGATGCGATCCGGCTTGGTAGTGGCGATCATCATATTGAGCGCAATTTTCATCGGCAGGCCCGCCACACAGCAGATACAACCGCCCGGCACCTCGCGCACATGAGCATTCACGCTCTTGAGCATGGCACCGTCGATGCCGATTTCGCCAAACTCATTGACCAGTACCGACCAGATTTCATCTTGCGGTTTGTGCTTGAGCAAATGGGTGATTGCAGTGGTTTTCCCGACCCCAAGGAAGCCGGTAATCATATTGGTGGGAATAAGCGTTTTCATAAGGAGACCGAACTGCCAGTAATGGGAGCGAGTTTACTCAAATTCGCCACGCTATTCCTGCTATCCGATAGTTTTTATGTATCGATACCTCGGCCTAGCTACAGCCAATGGCGGCAAAAACATCGATAAAAATGTAACCGTTATCAACAAATTACAAATAAATTTTTACTAAGCCTTCATCTTTGCGGGTTTATCCCGATAACTGCGACATTTGTTTTTAACTATAAATAACAACAAGTTAAAATAATTTTTGTCAAAAATCCTACTTAATCGCTATTTAATTTCATAGGTAATCCAAGGGATTTTCAATATTTTAGAAAAACAATAGGTTGAATATGTAATCGGTTTCACTTATTTTACGCAGCTCGCAGTATAGCTGCGCGCTCAGATCGACCATCAAGACCCATAACTTTAATAAGGCTCAACCATCACGAGGAGTGAGTTATGCAAGCTATTTTTAAGAAGAGACTGCTATCCAGCTGTATTACCGCCTTAACCATTAGCGCTATATCTACCGCTGTGCAGGCACAAGATAACGCAGAAGAAATCGTCATTACGGGTATTCGTGCATCGCAACAAGCTGCGGTTGATGTAAAGCGCAATGCGGTCAATATCGTTGACTCCATTGTGGCGGAAGACATCGGCAAACTGCCGGACGTGACTATTTCTGACTCACTGCAGCGCATAACCGGTATTCAAATCGACCGCACTGCCGGTGAAGGTTCAAGCCTGAACGTGCGCGGTATGCCGCAAGTACTCACTACCCTGAATGGCGAGCAATTCCTAAGCCCATGGTCCATTACCAATGTGGGCGCAAACTATTCCGATATCCCTTCTTCCATGATGGCGGGCTTGGATGTTTATAAATCCCAATCGGCCTCCAACCTTGCCGGTGGTATTTCAGGCGTAGTGGATTTAAAAACCCGCAAGCCACTGAAGATGGATGAAGGCTGGACTGCCTCTGCCGGTATTGAAGGTTCCGAAGGCTCCATCACTAAAGACGATAACCATGACTACAACGCCTTTGTGGGTTGGAACAATGGCGATATAGGTTTCACCTTGGGCGCCTTTGATTCAACTACCAATGCCGCCAACTACCGCATTGATGAGGGCGTGCAATACGGTTTTGTGAACGATAACCGTGGCAGCGACCCGGAAGATTTGAACAAAGATGGCATCACCAAAGGTGCTGAACGCTATTTAGTGCCCACAGGCTACGGCGTAAAAGCCTATGTAATGGAGCGCAATCGCCAAGGCTTGGCTGGTTCATTCCAAGCTAATATCGGCGACAGCTTTGTCTTTACCGGCGATGTGTTTTACACCCAAATGGATCAATACGATCGCGGCGTAGAAACCCAATTCAACGGCACCAACAACAATAAGCGCGACGTTTTGCGCCAAGGCAGTATCGTCACTAAAGAGTACACGGCACCGGCCAGCGGCACCCAAGGCGCCCGCGATTTGTACTCCGTGCAATTAGCCAATGTACATGCACCGGACTTCCAAACCACCGCGAAAAACGAAACCAACCATACTGATGCGCTTAACAGCAGCTTCGAGTTGGCCTATGACAACGGCGGCGCATTCAAAGGTAGCCTGCGCTATGTGCATGCCACTGCATCGAAAGAGTACGTGCAGTCTATCTTCCAGCAGGGCACACCCGTTTGGTATTGGTTAGACAGCAACGGCGATGGCATCAACGAGAACAACCCGCTGCCGTTCGACGTGGTGGTGGACTATCGCCCCAACTACCCAACCTTTAGCTACAAAGACGATCTTTCCAGCCCAACCCGCTTGAACCTTTACCAAGGTTTTTCTAACGGTACCACTGACGATGCTGACCTGAACGCCTTCCGTGCCGATGGTTCTTACGAGTTTGAATTCGCCGATTTCAAATCCTTCGACTTTGGTGTACGTCACGGGGTGCGTACCGTGGATCATAAAGACATCGTCTATATGACCCCAACCGGCACTTTCCCATGGGATGATCCAGATCCAGCCTTGCGCAATCAGCCTTTTACCGATGATCGCAAATGGCAAATTTACCCAGATTGGAAAGAGGTGAAAAATAACGAGATCGTTAAGAGCTCGATTATTTCTTACAACGACTTCGGCCCCTTCAAAGGCTTTGAAACCGGCGTAGCCACCTTAGATCCAGCGCTGTTGGACGATGCATTTGCATTTAGCAATGCGCTCTACCCCGGCACCTCGGTGTTCCACAACCCGGAAAGATCCTAT
>CAUOQW010000245.1:0-4726 GCA_963506825.1 uncultured Cellvibrio sp. | reverse complement strand
TTGTTGTGTCATTGGGCGACTGGATAAAGTCTGATCATTGTTCACAGTGGTGAGCATGCCAAACCGAATAGATGAAATCTTTGAACGCAAATCCTTAATCGCACCCTCTGTAACTTGAGACATTTTTGCTTCCTCTATCGCGTATACAAAACGGCCAAGACACCGCTAATTGTTGTTTACGATAGAAGAATCAAGCTTAAAATCTCTGTGCGTTAACCCACTCAAATGAACCAATATTGTCTTGAGCAAACCCAATGGCATAGGTAAACTGCGCGCACTTCTCTCGGGGGAGTAATCTGCCGGTCATTTTTCAAAATGCACCCGCGCCATTGTCAACAAACTTGCTCATACAGCATGGTAATGGCGTCCAGTACAAATACTGGATTGATGAGACCTGAGACATAGCGACCGCCACAGGCGGGACGGTTGCTATGTCTCTGGTTTAAAAATCCCGCCCGGATCTTATGATGGAAGCCTTCCTCAGCTCTACCCTCGCAGTAGCCATTGCCGAAATTGGCGATAAAACCCAACTTCTAGCGCTATTTCTCGTTACTAAATATGGCCGCCCTTACATCATTAGCTTGGGCGTGCTATTGGCAACGCTATTAAATCACGCGCTATCGGCATGGCTTGGCGCTTGGTTGGGCGATAAACTGCCTGCGGAATACATTCCTTGGATTATCAGCGCCAGCTTTATCGCCGTTGCCATTTGGCTACTCATTCCCGATAAGGAAGACGATGATATGGGTAAATTCAGCCAACATGGCCCGCTCGTCGCGACCTGCATATTGTTCTTTTTGGCAGAGATTGGCGATAAAACCCAAATCGCCACAGTGATTCTCGCGGCGCAGTATCAAACTCAATTTGCGTGGGTGGTGGTTGGCACAACACTGGGGATGCTGCTTGCGAATGTGCCAGTGATTTTTGCAGGCAAGTGGTTAATGCAGCGTATTCCTTTGGCGTTAGCGCATAAGTGCGCCTTTGTACTTTTCATTGCACTTGCAGTTCTGACCATGGCAAAAGCTTATTTTGATTAACCAAACTCAAACCATAATGGTCGCTGGCTATACGCGGCCATTATCTGTACTATGCGCGTCCCGATGCTACTAGGTCAGCATCGCCTCTCTCTTTCTAACCACAGGCTTTGCCTGGTTAGACATCTAGCGCTCGCCAGACCTATCCCCACTGCGGGAGGCCGAGCCACAGGAAAACGCTATGTCATTTGCTTCCCTCGGCTTAAACGCCGAACTTCTTCGTGCTATTGCAGAAGAAGGCTACAGTACGCCAACTCCAATTCAAGCCCAAGCCATTCCAGCCGTACTTAAAGGCGGCGATATACTCGCAGGTGCCCAAACCGGTACCGGCAAAACTGCAGGCTTTACCCTGCCCCTGTTACAAAAACTTAGCGACAGCACCAAAGTTGTTGCAGGCCGCCGCCCAGTGCGCGCACTTATTCTTACCCCAACCCGCGAACTCGCCGCACAAGTCTTTGAAAGTGTGCGCACCTACGGTAAGTATTTGCCTTTACGCGCAACCGTTGTCTTTGGTGGCGTAAGTATAAATCCTCAAATGATGAAGCTGCGCGGTGGCGTTGATATCTTAGTTGCAACCCCAGGTCGCCTACTCGATTTAGTTCAACAGAATGCAGTGAGCTTGAAAGAAGTTGAGGTTTTAATTTTAGATGAAGCCGATCGCATGTTGGATATGGGCTTTATTCATGACATTAAACGCGTTTTAGCTTTGCTGCCAAAACAACGTCAAAACCTATTATTTTCTGCAACCTTTTCAAATGAAATTAAAGACCTTGCCGACAAATTATTGAACAAGCCTGCATTGATTGAAGTTGCACGCCGCAATACGGCAAGTGAGCGCATCGAACAAACGGTGCACCCGGTTGATCGCAATCGCAAACGTGAATTGTTATCGCATTTGATTAAGGAAGGTGATTGGCAACAAGTGTTAATTTTCACTCGCACCAAACATGGCGCGAATAAATTAACCGAGCAGCTTGCGACAGATGGTATTAGCGCAGCCGCTATTCACGGTAACAAAAGCCAAGGGGCGCGCACTAAAGCTTTAGAAGATTTCAAACGCGGTTCTATTCGCGCGTTAGTTGCCACCGACATTGCCGCGCGCGGTATTGATATCGACCAGTTACCACACGTAGTGAATTACGAATTGCCCAACGTGCCGGAAGATTATGTACATCGCATTGGTCGCACTGGCCGTGCAGAAAGTGAAGGTGTTGCGATTTCTTTGGTATGCGTAGATGAAGAAAAATTCTTACGTGATATCGAAAAATTAATTAAACGTGATATTCCTAAACAAGTGCTTGCCGGTTTAGATCCAGACCCAAGTATTAAAGCTGAACACATTGTATTGGGCTGCAGCATGACCATTGGTAGAAATAACGGTGGCGGTAATAATAATGGTGGTGCACGCAGACCAGCATTGGGCGCAAAACCAAAACCTAAAACATCGGGTAATGGCGGCGGCAATAACAGTGCAAATCCTTCCGGCAAAAAACCGCAAGGTGCAACGCGTAGAAGTAAGCCACAAAAACCAGTAATCAAAATGGGTTAAGTGCTGTCAGCATTTTAAAAACTGCATAAAAAAACCGCTAAGTGATTAGCGGTTTTTTTATGGGCTGAAAAATAAACTGTTATCGCTGCAATTCGTACTTACGCATTTTTTCTACTAGCGTTGTTCTGCGAATACACAACTTATCTGCCGCGCGCGCTACCACGCCGCCACAATCATTTAATGCCTGCTGAATTAAACTCATTTCTAAATTCGTAATATATTCGCGCAAATCTATACCTTGGTCCGGCAAGAGTGGATTATCGTTCATGTTTACATAGCCTGTGCTCGCATGAGACACGGCGCTTGTTGTAGGCGCAAAATCCTCTTCACTCACATCGACATGACGATATTTCGCAGGCAAATCTTGCACACCAATGACACCATAAGGATGGATGATTGCCATACGCTCAACCAAATTGGCAAGTTCGCGTACGTTGCCGCTCCACTCGTGCTGGCAGAGCGACAAAATCGCCGCCGAATTGAAACGAATAGAACCGCGCTGCTCGTTCTCCATGCGCGTAACTAACTCGTTAATTAGCAGAGGAATATCTTCAGAGCGCTCTTTTAGTGATGGCAATTCGATAGGAAAAACATTTAAGCGGTAATACAAATCTTCACGAAAAGTATCCTCAGCAATCATAGATTCTAAATTGCGATGCGTCGCGGCAATAATACGAACGTCTACACTTTGAGTTTTATTGCTGCCCACCCGCTCATAACAACGCTCTTGCAGTACGCGCAAAATTTTAACTTGCATGGTGAGCGGCATATCGCCAATTTCATCTAAAAATAAAGTGCCACCTTCCGCCAACTCAAAACGACCTGCACGGGAATTTATCGCTCCGGTAAATGCCCCTTTTTCATGGCCAAATAATTCACTCTCTAACAGTTCGGCGGGAATAGCGCCGCAGTTTACCGGCACAAAAGGTTTATCCCTGCGTGGTGAGTTGTAGTGCAAATTGCGCGCAACCACTTCTTTGCCCGTTCCAGAGTCACCGGTAATTAATACCGAGACGTCTTTCTCGGCAACTTGTGCCATCATCTCGCGCACATTTTGAATTTCACGGCTGGTACCTACCAGACTACGGAAAAGATGCACAGGACGGCGCTGCGGCTGGCGTTTGCTACTGGATTGCGCCTCGCGGTAAAGCTGCGCGCGATGCAATGTATCAATCAGCTTATTGTAGGTAGGAGGAATTGGCAGAGAAGCAATAATCATGTGACGTAATACATCATCTAAACCATCTTCACTGGGTGAACTCTCACCAATTAACACTATGGCAAGCTCATCGTTCCACGCGCGAATATTTTTCAGTAATTGCTCAAAACTGAGTTTTGATTGGGCAAAATCACCAACAAAAACTGCAATATAATCTTCGCCCTTATTTTCACTCTGCACTAAATCTTGCCAATTTTTTGAGTCGGCAGTAAGTGTCGTCTCGCTTAAAAACTCCAATAACACTTTTAAATCGTGTCGGCGCGATTCATTGTCATCAATGACTAAAACCTTGTTATTACGCCACATGCCTTATTAACCTTTGTGGAGTGCAAATGAATTGCAATTTGCGATACAGATCCAGAACTATGCCGGAGCTATGACTATTAATGCTTAGGTTTAGACGAGGATATGAAGGGAGTCAAATTAATGGCAGGAATTAATAAGGTATTTTTTCGGGACAAGACAAAAGCGATGATTTTTTGACTAGTTTGAGCAAACAAAACACTAAACACCTGCGTTTTGATGGACGCTCGAGTAGGTGCTTAGTATGAGAGGAATGATTAGGATTGGACTTGGGGCTCTATGGCATCCCAACCTGATTTGACGGTTTTGAGAAGATCAATAACCTCAGTCAGCATTTCAATTTTATTGAAAGCAGATGCCTCTAACAAGCGACGCCCCATGTAGTCGTAGAGGTCGTCGAGACGTTCGGGCAAATCGGTTCCCTCAACGTTCATATCCAAAGAACTGCGCAAACCAGAGATAATCCCCATCGCCTTACCGATAAGCACACCCTTGGTTGCAGCATCGCCACGCTCCATAGCAGCCTTAGCGCCATTCATGCGCTCCAAAGCACCATCCATAAGCAGCTGAATGAGACGATGGGGGCTGGCGTTGTTGATCTGAGTTTCCAGCCCGAGTTGA
>CAUOQW010000244.1:0-4730 GCA_963506825.1 uncultured Cellvibrio sp. | reverse complement strand
CTGCACACCGCCATTTCCGATTTGGAAGTAGAAAACCATCATGAAAAAGGTTTCTTGTGGAATTTGCGTTATCCACTTGCCAATGGCGCAACCACTGCCGAAGGCAAAAATTATTTAGTGGTTGCGACCACGCGCCCGGAAACCATGTTGGGCGATAGCGCTGTTGCAGTTCACCCTGAAGACGAACGCTACAAATCCTTAATCGGAAAATTTATTGAGCTGCCATTAGTTGGCCGTTTAATTCCCATCATTGCCGATGATTATGTGGATCGAGAATTCGGTACTGGCTGCGTAAAAATTACGCCAGCGCACGACTTCAACGACTATGAGGTAGGCAAACGCCACAATCTTCCGCTCATTAATGTACTCGATAAAAATGCAGCCATTTTAGGCATTGCACAAACCTTTAATTTCGATGGTAGCTTAAATACTGAAACCGATAATTCACTTCCTGCTGAATATGCTGGAGTTGATCGCTACGAAGCACGCAAACACATTGTCGCCGCATTTGAAGCCGCAGGCTTGTTGGAAAAAATTGATGACCACGCATTGAAAGTTCCGCGCGGTGATCGCTCAGGCGTAGTCATTGAGCCTTGGTTAACCGATCAATGGTATGTAAGCACTAAGCCATTAGCCGAACCCGCAATTGCCGCTGTGGAAGATGGCCGTATCCAATTCGTGCCCAAGCAATACGAAAATATGTATTTCTCTTGGATGCGCGATATTCAAGATTGGTGTATTAGCCGTCAACTGTGGTGGGGTCATCGCATTCCTGCGTGGTATGACGCAAGTGGAAAAGTGTATGTTGGCCGCAATGAAGCTGAAGTTCGCAGCAAATATTCTCTCGCTGCCGATGTTGCACTCAACCAAGATGAAGATGTACTCGACACATGGTTTAGTTCAGGCTTGTGGACGTTCTCAACACTCGGTTGGCCAGAACAAACTGATTTCCTGAAAAAATTCCATCCAACCGATTTATTGGTAACGGGTTTCGATATTATTTTCTTCTGGGTTGCGCGCATGATTATGCTTACCATGCATTTGGTAAAACATGAAGATGGCACGCCGCAAATCCCCTTCAAAACCGTTTACGTTCACGGTTTAGTTCGCGATGGCCAAGGCCAAAAAATGTCGAAGTCGAAAGGCAATGTGCTCGACCCACTCGATATTATCGACGGTATTAATTTAGAAACGCTCGTGCAAAAACGCACTACGGGTTTGATGAACCCAAAAGATGCAAGCAAAATCGAAAAGCAAACACGCAAAGAATTCCCCGAAGGTATTCAAGCTTACGGTACAGATGCATTGCGCTTTACCTTCTGTTCACTGGCATCGACTGGCCGCGATATTAAATTCGATATGGGTCGCGTTGAAGGTTACCGAAATTTCTGTAACAAAATCTGGAACGCAATGCGCTACACCTTGATGCAATGTGAAAATCAGGATTGCGCGCAAGATGGAAGTACAGATTACGAATTATCTTTAGGTGATCGTTGGATTATCAGCAAACTTCAACTCGCCGAAAAAGCTGTTGCAGAAAATCTAGATGGTTATCGCTTGGATTTAGCGTCACAAGCTATTTATTCGTTTGTGTGGGATGAATACTGCAGCTGGTATTTAGAAGCAACTAAAGCCGTATTGTTTAACACTGAGGCAACTGATGTACAAAAGAAAGGTACACGTCGCACACTGGTGCGCGTACTTGAAACTATTTTGCGTTTAGTGCACCCGCTAATGCCATTTATCACAGAAGAAATTTGGCAAATTATCAAACCGCTTAGCGGTGCAGCGGGCGAAACCATTATGCTCGCCAGCTACCCAGAAGCCGATGACAGTAAAATTGATCAGCAAGCATTGAGCGATGTTGAATGGTTACAAGCGGTTATTCTAGGCGTGCGCAATATTCGTGGCGAAATGAATATTTCTCCCGCGAAAGATTTACCCGTGCTATTTAAAAATGGTTCAACGGAAGATCAGCAGCGCCTGCAAAATAATCAGCAATTCTTGAAAAAATTGGCCTCGCTGGAAAGCGTCACGTGGTTGAACGCTGGCGATGCAGAACCTATGTCTGCAACGGCTTTAGTGGGCAATATGGAAATTCTTGTGCCTATGGCAGGCATTATTGATAAGGATGCCGAGATCGCACGTTTAACGAAAGAAAGCACAAAACTGGAAATGGATATCAGTAAAACTGAAACCAAACTTAGCAATGAAGCTTTCGTTGCTAAAGCACCCGAAGCAGTCGTTGCTGCAGAGCGTGCGCGTGTTGCCGAGCATAAAATTGCAGTGGAAAAACTGCGCGAGCAAATTCAAAAAATTAGCGCGCTTTAGTGCAGCATTAAAGAAAACGCAAAAGTCCCTTTTGCGTTTTCTTTAATATTTAAACACCTCGATCTCGCATAAGTTATCACCCCCAAACGATAAAAAATCACAATATCCCTATAGATAGATTATCGGTTAACGCTTTGGCGGCAATCATATCAACACAAGATTACTTTTTGAAAATCAAGATCCCAACAGGCGATACATCTTTAAACAAAACAAATCCTTGCTTCATTGCCCTCTCAGCAAGACATGCATTCAGCAAAGTTGTATTGCTATTATTTGCAGCGCCTGCAATTTCCGCTGGAACACTATTTACCATAGATCCCGAAACGATAAGATACTCAGCTTCATCCATCCCAAAAGGATAAAGTGCCAAGTGTCTTGCTTGATAAATAGCAGGCATTGTCCCTTGGACAGAACTGACTTTAGCCCCTACAGGAATCTCAACCGTAAGTGTTTTTAACCAGTGCACCATAGCAAGCTCATCAGAAGAACTTGGACTCAAATATAATCTGAATACCGAGCTAGTCAATCCAAAAGAACCACGAATACCTTTAGACCAAGTTCCAGTGTAAGGATCAAAACAATAAGCCATAATCAATGCAGACATACCTGCAATTGCCGCAAAACCATTCAGCAATGAACTTTTTTTAATATACTGACTAAAATTTAAAAAACCGATTGATGCAGTAAATATTAAAAACGGGATGTACATAGAATGGTAATGAGTAGTCCAACCGGTAAGCTCAGCACCTCCAATAGTTACCAACAGATTAGGGATTAATGCACCAAAAAGTAACAGAGCATAGCGCCAACCCGCAAAAAATATGCTCCAACCCAAAAACAGAAAATTAGTTAACAAAAATATCCATAATTTGGGATCGTTAATACGAGCAACTAGTTGTGAATAAGAAAGGAGAGCGTTGCCTAAAATGCCTCCAGCGCCTTCAACACCTATATAAAAAAAGCGGTAATAGCAAAACAGATAAACAACCAAAAAAACAATAACCAAGACAGCAACAATTACTCTTTTTTTATTATCCTTAAATACAGGGCAAATAATACAAAAAAACGCCAAGGTCGTTATTACCATAATCGCAGCCCTCTCAGTAAAGCTTGCTGCAGCTATGGATAAAAGAATAAGCGCTAATAAAAAATACTTTTCATCACTTGGCTTTTTAATCGGCACATGTAAGCAATAAAGCAAAAGCAACATGAAAGGCATATATAAACGGTCAAGATAGTAATCACCTGTAGCCGATAAAGACCAACCGGGGTAACACAACACCAAAAGCGAAAAAATGACTGCGGGGAAACGTGCAAGCCCCTGATACCGCAAAAATATATAGGGAACTAAAAGTAGTGCGACATAGGCAAACGAATTCGCCACTGAGAACACCCCCTCAATGCCTGTAATTCTTGCAAGCAAGGCAAGCGGGTATAAAGCTGTATAGGCATGATTATCAAACAAATTATAGGCAGGATAGAAATCTAGAGGCATTGCGCAAGCGTCTTCTGGCAACATTTCAAGCGCTTTAACAAATGGCGGCCAAGTAGCTACACTTGTAGAAACAGGTTTACCCGTCTCCCATATACCAGAAATACTTTCAAACAAAAAAACGCTATCGAGGTGTCGAATAATTGCAGTTATATTATAAAAATGAATCAACAGCCCGAAGAATATGGCTGCTAAAAAAGCTAAAACCCATTGTTCAACCCTAGTCACTCACTCAACTCCTTAATATCTAAATTCTTTGTTTCACCAGCCTGAAGCCGACGCTCAACTACATAAAGAGGCCTAAGCTTCACATCATCATAAATGCGCCACAGATACTCACCAATCACTCCTAACATCATCATAATAAGCCCACCTATAACCAATAAGGTCACCATTAATGGAGCCCAACCAGAAAATGGAGTTCGATCTTGAAACCAAAACCATACAATCGCTAATGCATAAATTAACCCAGCAGTAGCAGTTAAAAAACCAAGGCTCGACATTAAACGTATTGGAAAATAGGATGAGTCCAGAATGAGATCGGTGAAATATTTAAATTTCTTTGCGAAAGACCAACCAGATTTACCCACTGGACGACGCAATCTTTCATAAGGAATAAATGTTGTCGATAAACCCAGCCACAACACATCGCCTTGAAAAAAACGATGACGCCCTTTGAATGAACATATTAATTGTGCTGCGCGACGGCTCAACAAAAGGTAATCAAAACCACCTTGAGGTATCCGCGGATTAGCGTTTCTAGCAATGCCATAAGCAATTTTGGAAAACAAAGTTGACGCTGTATCATCATTGCGGGCTTCGCGATGGGCAACCACGACCTCCACTCCTTTTTCCCAATGCTCAACCATTGTCGCAATTAATGGAATTGGATCTTGCAGATCCGCCG
>CAUOQW010000243.1:0-4770 GCA_963506825.1 uncultured Cellvibrio sp. | reverse complement strand
AAAACTAATGACGCCATTATCTATCGCGCCACTGTGGAGGCCAACCGCCCTGCGGGGGATTTTACGCCTCGCGTTGTAGCACGTTTTGAGGGGGTTGCTACTCCATTAGAGGTACCCTACATTCTTTGGCAGCGATAATTCTTTCGGAAAAAGTTCGCTAAAAATAAACGCCTTACTCATTAAACCGAGCAAAAAGCTATAAGAAATTCAATATAAACTTCGATTGTTATGCTGGCTATTTTATGTCGGCGTAAGTGCTCCACTACACAGACCGCGATGATAGAAGAGTAGCTAATCCAACAACCATGCGTATTTCGCGCTTGGATGTTTTAACCTAGAGTATTTAACCATGCATCATACATCTATGACCACCGCTGATATGAAACCTTGCATTGAAGATTGTTTGCAATGTCACCAAACTTGTTTACAGACAGCAATGAATTATTGCCTGACTACTGGCGGAAAACACGTAGAGCCTGAGCATTATCGTTTGATGATGAGTTGCGCAGCCATTTGTCAGCTAACGGCAGATTTTCAACTAAGTGGTTCAGCCTACTGTAAAGAACTCTGTGAACTGTGCGCAACAATTTGCGAAGCCTGCGCCGAAAGTTGTGAAGCGATTGGTGGAATGGATGGCTGCGTTGCTGCGTGTAAAAAATGCGCAAAAGGTTGCCATAACATGATCTTTAATATGAATTAATTTTTTTTAATCGGTACAGAATTTTCAGTATGGTTCAAAGCCTAGCGTAAATTGGGCAGACTCTCTTTCGACATCTTTAATGTTATACGTTTCATAATTGACGTAAGTCAATACATACCAGCACTTAAACAATTAATCTGCTGATACACCATCATTATCTAAGGAATTACCTATGAAATTCATTCGCCCGTTAATTGTCGTCAGTGTTTGTGCGTTGCTCAGCTCTACTGCTTGGGCTGCCGATAAAAAAGACGTAGAAAAAGTTAATGCTCAGAACGTTGCCGCTGCATCTGGTAAGAATGACTCGGCTTCAGAAAAAGCAGTTATGGAAAAAATGGACAGCCAGATGAAAGTGATGCAGGACATGCATGAAAAAATGATGAACGCCAAAACCCCTCAGGAACGTAAAGCGCACATGGCTGAACACATGAAGGCTATGCAAGGTGGAATGTCGATGATGGGAAGCATGAAAGCTGGAAATGGAATGAAAAATACTATGTCTGTTGATATGGAAACACGTTATCAAATGATGGAAAAACGTATGCAATTAATGGAAAATATGATGCAAATGATGATGGATCGTTCGTCAATTCCTGAAACATTTGGTCAGTAATAAGTAGAACCTCTGGGTTCGTTACGCAATTTTTTTTGGAAAAGAAAGTTATTTCAAAAAAGGAATTAACGGAGCGTAAAAAAAACCATGAAATATGTGCCAATGGTTTGCCAAGCAGCACTAAACAATTATTTATTATTCTACTCTCTTGAGAAACACTATCATGAAAACATCATCCGTTTTATCTGCACTTGTATTAGGCGCTGCGCTCACATTTCCTGTGCTCGTTGTTGCTGCTGAGCCTAATCATGCGCCAATAGAAAAGCTTATTACTGAAATGGCGGAAAAGCCGGATCAGCACCATGCTATTGCACACTATTACAAGGACAAAATTGTTGAAGCCAAAAAAGACTTGGCTATGCACACCAAAATGCGCAAAGCCTATGAAGTAGGTTATGCCAAAAACCAAATCGCTATGGATGGCATGAAAAAACACTGTGACAAGTTGATTAGTAACGCTGAATCTAACATCAAAGAATATGAAGCTATGGCGGCAGAACATGAAGCTAGCGCGGTGAAAAAACCTTAACGAGCACGCTCGTGCTGGTGTCGCACGCGCGCAGATGTTTTTGCGCGCGATAGCGATGAAATATATTTCATTGATTTACGAAGCGGTTGTCTAAAGCAACAAGGTTTTCAGTTTGATGAAATTTTCTTTAAGTTCCTGCTCCTTACCTTCAGAAATAACATCTTTACTATTTCTATTTTTAATAGCGGCAGCACCAGCATGGGCTGCGGATGTTTCGCTCACGCTTGACGATTATCTTGCGCAGGTTGATGCGAACAATCCTGGGCTTTCTGCCGCGCAACAACGCAATGAAGCGCAGCGCAATCGAGTTAAGCCTGCGGGCACACTTGACGATCCCTTTATTGCCTTTGGTGTAGATGAAATTCCGTTTGGTGAAAATAATGCGCAAGCTTATCGCTACCAAATCAGCCAATCGTTTCCATTTCCCGGCAAATTGCGCGCACGTGAAAAAATTGCTGCGCTCAAAGCTGATACTGCCGAGCAAGAAACGGTAACGCAACGCCGTGAATTAAAAGTGATTGCAACGCAACTTTTTTACCGTGCTTTTTATAACACACAAGCGAGTAACCTCAATCTGCAATTGCAAACGCTTGTGCGTGCTGCAATGCAAAGTGCCAAGGCACGCTATGAAGCGGGCGGCACTACTGAACACCATGATTGGTTATTAGCAAAAATGGAATTGGCCACACTCACGGTTGAACAACAAAAACTGCAACGCGAGCGCTTGTGGTTACGCACATCTCTTAATGAATTGCGTGGGCAACCTGCTGAAGATGAATTGGTCATCAATACCGTTGATTTTTCCAATACCACCACGAACACCGTAACCGATGACACTGAATTTACTCAGCAGCCGGAGATGGCCGCATTAGATACCCAAGCGCAACAATCTGCGAGCGAATACAAACTGGCGAAGATGTCCTACTACCCGGATTTTGTGGTGCAGATGATGGCAATGGAACCGCGCAACATGGGGGAAATGGACACCGAAAAATCCAATTGGGGTGTGATGGTTGGCATGACCGTACCGCTTTATTTTGGGCGCAAGCAATCGCATTTGGTAAAAGCCGCACGCTACGAGCAACAGGCAGTTGAGTCGGATAAAGTGTATTTGCGCAATAAGCTGATTAGCGAATCGGTAAACGCAAAACAAGCGTTAATTTCTGCGCGTGATTTGGTGAAGTTATACGAAACTGATGTACTCCCCAACACGCAATTAGCACTGGCCGATGCACGATCTGCCTATCAGTCCCGGCGCATGAATTTATCGCAGTATGTTGCGATAGAAAAAATTCAGGCGATTCAACAATTGGAATTAGTCGCCGCACGAATTGATGTTGAACTGGCAAAAACTCGCTTGAATGAATTGCTGTCATCACCGCCCATTCTAAAGTTGGCGCCATCACGCCCCACCGTTTTTGGGGCGGGCAATATGGGCGATGCCATGCCTGCCTCCGATACCGTCAATATGGGCGGTGGCATGAGCCCGCCTAAAGCTGCCGGTAAAAAATCTTCTACAACTGATCAAGGCGGAACTTCCGGCATGGGTGGAATGTAATGAGAATATCCCGGTTATATATCACCTTGCTTGCTGCTACTGCATTGCTAACACAGCTTGCAATAGGCGCTGAAGCTCCGCTCTCTAGTGATAAAAACCAAGCACATGTTTCGGGTGATAAGCAGCATGGCAATGCCTCTAGTGAAAAAAATGTTATTGATGACCGCGCCGAGATTACGGTTTCAGATCAGCAACAAAAAGCAGCGGGCGTACAAACGCAAATTGTTACGCGCGAAAAATTGTTTCATAAAATACGTACTGTCGGCAGCATAACAACAGATCAAACACGTGAAGCGCATGTGCATACGCGCATCAGTGGTTGGATTGAAAAAATTCACATCGATTATGTGGGCAAAGCGGTAGCCAAAGGTGCGCCTCTGTTTGATTTATACAGCCCTGATCTGGTCAGTACTCAAGAGGAATACATAGCGGCGCGGCGGCAAGGTTCGGTCGCTGCCGATGTTGCAGAGGCAGCGCTTACGCGCTTGCGCTTGTGGGGTGTGGCCGAGGTGGAATTGCAGCGCTTACGCTCGGCAAAAGTCGCCAAAAAAGCACTTACGTTTTATGCACCCGTAAGCGGCGTAGTCATTCGCAAAGCGGCAATTCTAGGCACCTATATAACGCCGGACACTGAGCTTTATTATCTCGCAGACATCGCCCAAGTTTGGCTACTGCTAACGCTTTACGAGGCGGATGTCGCTTTGATAAAAGTTGGCGACAAGGTCGTGGTGAGCTTGCCGTATGACCCGAGTAAAAAATACACCGGTGTTATCAGTTACGTTTACCCGGAAATTGATATTCAAACCCGCACGGCGAAAGCGCGCGTGGAAATTGCTAACGCCGATCAATTTTTGCGCCCGGGCATGTTTGCCAATGCTGAAATTGAAAAGCAATTAACTGAGCAGTTAGTGGTGCCGGATGAAGCCGTGCTGGATACCGGCCAACGTAAGATTGTGTTTGTAAAAACCGGTGATAAACAATTTGTGCCGCGTGAAGTAAAGATTGGTCAGCGCGTAGGCGAGCAACTGACAATTCTCTCGGGGTTAAACGGCGGCGAGGCCATAGTCGTTAGCGCCAGTTTTTTAATTGATGCTGAAAGCCGTTTGCAAGCGGCATTGCGCAAGGGCACGCCCGCGGCGGGTGGCCACGGTGGCCATGGCGACAAGAACACCAACAAGAAACCCAGTAACACCAGCAAGTCAAGCAAGGAGTAGTGCCTATGATCGCAGCCATCATTACCTGGTGCTGGAACCACAGCAAAGCAACCGTTGTTGCCGCGTTGCTACTCGGTATCTGGGGTGGCTACTGTCTGATGAATATTAAGGTCGATGCCATTCCCGACTTGTCTGAAACGCAGGTTATTATTTTTT
>CAUOQW010000242.1:0-4771 GCA_963506825.1 uncultured Cellvibrio sp. | reverse complement strand
GTTCCACTCGTCAATGCGGCCTTGGCAGAAATGTGTACCGACGACTGCTTTGGCCACTTATTAAATTCAACCGGGAACTTTACTGCGGCGAAACTGCGTTGGGTGCAACAAAACCAACCAGAGATTTTTAGCAAAATTCACAAAGTCATGTTGCCTGGCGATTACATCGCGATGAAATTAACCGGCGACATTACCACCACTGCCTCAGGTTTATCTGAAGGTACTTTGTGGGATTTCAAAGAGCAGCGTGTAGCAACTGAGTTGTTGGATCACTGGGGAATTGATTCTGCTGTCATCCCCACTATTGTTCCCAGCTTTGGCGTGCAAGGCACAGTTAAGGCGGATATTGCGGCGGCCTTAGGCTTGGGCAGCAATGTAAAAGTGTGTTATCGCGGCGGCGATCAACCCAACAATGCCTTTAGCCTCAATGTACTTGAGCCGGGTGAAGTGGCGGCAACGGCGGGAACATCGGGCGTGATTTATGGCGTGACCGATAAGCCCGCGGCAGATGTTGATTCGCGCGTAAATACTTTCTTGCACGTGACTAACACGGCAGAGCAAGAGCGTAATGGTGTATTGGTGTGTGTGAATGGCTGCGGCCGTTTGTACTCTTGGTTGCGCCAAACTTTAAGCGCTTCGGGCGCGACACCTTCTTATCCATTATTGAACGGTCTTGCCGAACAAGTTGCGGTAGGCAGCGATGGTTTGGTGTTCCATCCTTTCGGCAATGGTGCAGAGCGTATTTTTCAAAATCAAAATATTGGCGCGCAATTGCGCAATCTCGATTTTAACCGTCATAGCCTAGGTCACATGGTTCGCGCAGCGCAAGAAGGCATAGTGTTTTCGCTCAACCAAGGTTTTGATGTATTGAAATCTTTGGGCGGCAGTTGCGATGTAGTACGCGCAGGCAAAGGCAATATGTTTTTGAGCGATGTATTCACTCAAGCCTTTGCCAACACTACCCAAGCAGCGGTGGAATTATTTGAAACCGATGGTGCCGAAGGTGCAGCGCGTGCAGCCGCTATTGGCAGTGGTTTTTATGCGTCTGCTAAAGAAGCGTTTGGTGGTTTATCACGTCTGGGCGTGGTTGAGCCTAAGCAGGTGCTTTTAGCCCAGTATCAAGATGCCTACCAACATTGGGTGTCCTTATTGCCCAAACAGTAAAAATAAAGTTATCCAAGTAATAAATAACAAAATTTAAAAAAGTGTTAAAAAGTTTCCAGTTCAAAATCAACATTTAATTTTCTAGAGAAAACGAGGTTAAACATCATGAGTATTGTTCTTGGCAGTAAAGAATTTTTCCCCGGCGTTAGTAAGATCGCGTTTGAAGGCGCGGACTCTGACAATCCATTAGCGTTCAAATACTACGACGAAAACCGTGTAGTTGCGGGCAAGACTATGAAGGAACACTTCAAGTTTGCCACCTGCTACTGGCATACCTTTTGTGGCGCTGGTCATGATCCTTTCGGTCCAGGCACTAAAGTATTCCCATGGTCTAGCACCACTGATGCAGTCGCTCGCGCTCGTGAAAAAATGGATTCTGCATTTGAATTCATTACCAAAGTTGTCACTCCTTACTACTGCTTCCACGATATCGATTTAGTTGACGAAGGCAGCACTCGTGCAGAAACTTCCAAACGTTTGCAAGCGATTGTTGAATACGCAAAGCAAAAGCAAAAAGAATCTGGCGTGAAATTATTGTGGGGCACAGCAAACCTGTTCTCTAACCCACGCTACATGAACGGCGCATCAACCAACCCAGATTTTAATGTGGTGGCTTACGCTGGCGCACAATTGAAAGATGCCTTGGATGCAACCATTGCATTGAACGGCGAAAACTATGTGTTCTGGGGCGGTCGTGAAGGTTATATGAGCCTGCTCAATACCGACATGAAACGCGAACAAGAGCACATGGCTCGCTTCTTAACTATGGCTCGTGATTACGCTCGTGGCCAAGGCTTTAAAGGTTCTTTCTTTATTGAACCAAAACCAATGGAGCCATCAAAGCACCAGTACGATTTTGATGCTGAAACTGTAATTGGTTTCTTGCGTCATCACGGTTTGGATAAAGATTTTAAATTGAATCTTGAAACCAACCACGCAACTTTGGCTGGCCACACCATGTGTCATGATATGCAAGCTGCGGCAAACGCGGGCATGTTGGGTTCACTGGACGCTAACCGCGGCGACTACCAAAACGCATGGGATACCGACCAGTTCCCTTACAACATTAACGAAACTGTTGAAATGATGTTGGTATTGTTGCGCAGCGGCGGCTTGCAAGGTGGCGGTGTAAACTTCGATGCGAAAGCACGTCGTAACTCACCAGACTTTATTGATTTGTTCTACGGCCATATCGGTGGTATGGATACTTTCGCACGTGCGTTGATTATTGCAGACAGCTTGTTGCAACAATCTCCGTTGGAAGGTATGCGCAAAGACCGTTACTCATCATTTGATGCAGGTAATGGTTCAGCTTATGAACAAGGTAAATTGACGTTGCAACAACTTGCTGAAATCGGCAATGCTGGCGGCGAAATTACTTTGCAAAGCGGTCGTCAAGAGTTGTACGAAAACATTATCAACCGTTACATCCGTTAATTTTTTTGTGGGGGCAGTTATTTGCCCTCATTCAGCATTAACATCTAACTGCTAATCATGAAGGTGAATTCATCTGAGTGATTGGCAGTTTTTATTTACGGGGCTTAATTTGTTTTCCGCTTCCACCCACTCGATATTAATACACCTGCCAACACCAATAGCATGCCTAATACCTGAACCATATTTGGAATAGACCCAAATGCCAAACTCACTAGCAAGGTAAAAACGGGCACCAAATTAAAAGCTATTGACGATTTTTCCGGGCCTAAAAAGTACACGCCTTTTAGCCAATAAATATAAGCCAATACTGAGCCGCATACGCCCATGTACATTAAAATACTGTGAGTTGTAAATGAGAGTTGGGGTATATCCCTAAGCGGTTGTTCAAGTGCAAGCGCAGCAATTACCAATGCCACCGCGCCTATACTTACCGTCCAACGTGCAAATTGTAATGAGGGAATATGGCTCGCATATTTTTTTGAGCCTACGCTATAAAGGCTCCACACAAAACAAGCTACTAGCATCCAAAGATCACCTGTCGCGCTGTGTAGCAAACTAAAATGTCCACCGGTTATAACGAATACCACGCCAATAAAAGCGATTAACATGCCGAGATATTGATAAGCGCGCACCCGCACTTTGAGCATGATGACTGAAAGCAATGTGGATAACATGGGGGATAGCGCCATAATGAGCGCGGCGTTGAGTGCGGATGTGGTATGCATAGCGGTAAAAAATGCGTAGTTAAATCCAAATACACCAGTAAGTCCCAAGGGAATTAAAATAAAGGCATCGCTGCTTGCAAGTTGTGACTCGGATTTGCCAAAACTGAAACGAATTGCCCAAAATAACACCAGTGCTATTGCAAAACGCTCCGCAGCAGCGGTTAGGGGGAGTACATCACCTGCGACCGCATGGCCAGCATTGAAATTACTGCCCCAAAAAAAAGTGCTGATAATAACCATTAGCCAAATACGGCTGGATGTTGATTCCATTAATTTTCTCTGTTGCTGTACATTCTGTAGGGCGGCCATTATAGGGCTAAGCGAATACCAATATGTATCTTTGTTGTCTCCGCTTATTACTGGCAGGAATCCATTTTTAAGAGCGTAACGAATGAAAAATTTTACCGAAGTCGATCCTTTTAGGTCCGAACTTGTTGCTGCGCGTAAACGCGCCAAACTTCTCTGCCAGCAATTAAACGCACTGCGGGCAGATCAACATAAGGCGCGCAAACCTATTTATAAAGAATTATTTGGTAAGGTATCCACCGCCTACATAGAACCTAATTTTTTCTGCGATTACGGCAGCAATATATTTTTAGGCGAAAGTTTTTACGCCAATCACAATTGCGTAATTTTAGATGTTGGTGAAGTCCACATTGGCAATAGAGTTTTATTTGGCCCGAGTGTACAAATTTACGGCACAACTCATCCGCTTAATGCTGCGGAGCGTGCAAGCGGTAAAGAGTTTTGCGCGCCTATAATTATTGGCGACGATTGTTGGATAGGCGGCGGCGCTATGATTATGGCTGGCGTCACTATTGGCAAGGGTACGGTAATAGGTGCAGGCAGTGTGGTAACCCAAGATATACCCGAAGGAGTGGTTGCAGTTGGCAATCCCTGTCGTGTGCTTAAAGCAATAGAGAAAAGAGAAGATGCGTCAATGGAAAAATAACACTTCTTAATCTGCGATGTCTTGTATACAAGTGATATAGTGCGTGCTTAAAAATTGGGTTGGGCTCAGCGGTTTCCTAGGGTTTGTTAGGTGCTGCTTCAGTCTCCTTGTCACCATTAACAAGTGGAATATCTCATGCATAAATTCAGTCAACTCTTGATGCTAAGTATTGGGTCGCTCTTTGCTTTATGTCTATCTACTTCATTTGCACAGGCGGAAGACGGTTACGATATGTGGCTGCGCTATCAGCCAGTTGCCAATGAAAATCTAAGGCAAGAATATCAAACACAACTTCAACAAATAGTGGCTGAAGGCAAGTCTCCCACTATCAACGTAGCGGTTGTCGAACTGCAGCGTGGCTTGTCGGGATTGTTAGCAAAACCCGTTGCAGACGTGCGCAACTTTTCTTCTGCCGGTGTTGTTAAAGGCGTTGTGATAGGCACACCAACGAATTCACCGCTGATTGCCGCTATGGGTTTAAAAAAACGTTTAG
>CAUOQW010000241.1:0-4779 GCA_963506825.1 uncultured Cellvibrio sp. | reverse complement strand
ATATTGGCTACCCGCTCGATATCATCCTGCGCCCCGGCTGCTATTTAACCCATGACGTGGGCGCCTATAAAACCGCCGAGAGTCGCATTAGCGCGAGCAATCCCGTTGCTAAAGCCATGCAAACCAGCCTGCTACCCGCCTTGCAGCTGTGGGCTTATGTTTTATCTATGCCGGAGCCGGGTTTGGCGATTATGGGTTTAGGTAAGCGCGATGCCGCTTTTGATGCTGGCCTACCAACTCCTGCGCAACATTATCGCCCCGGGCAACTTGCTCCAATGGCGGTCACCACCGATTGGCAGTTGACCGCCATGATGGATCAGCACGCGTTTATGCACATCCCTGTCGATGCAAATGGGGGCGCCGATATCGCCGTTGGCGACATGGTGTCTTTTGATATTTCCCACCCCTGCCTAACCTTTGATAAGTGGCGGCAGTTGCTGGTGGTAGACGAGGCGCTCAATGTGACCGACCTTGTGCAAACCTGTTTTTAGCGGAGCCTGAGCATGATTCCCGATAGCTTTTTTACTCACGGGCAATGGCTGCTGATTTACGCCGCTATCAGTATTTTTGCGCTGATTTTGTTGATTGCCCGCTATCGCATTAATCCTTTTATTACTTTGGTGTTGGTGTCGTTTGGGTTGGCACTGGCCGCAGGTATGCCCGCCCAAAATATTGTCGCCTCCTACGAAGCAGGGGTTGGCAAAACCTTGGGGCACATCGCTTTAATCGTAGCGCTGGGCACTATGCTGGGCAAAATGATGGCGGAGTCTGGTGGCGCAGAACAAATCGCGCGCACGCTGATAAAAGTATTTGGCGAAAAAAATGTGCATTGGGCAATGTTGTGCGTTTCGTTTTTGGTGGGCTTGCCGATTTTTTTTGAAGTGGGTTTTGTACTGCTGATTCCCATCGCCTTTAACGTCGCGCGCCGCACCGGAACATCCATGTTAATGGTCGGCTTGCCGATGGTCGCAGGCTTGTCAGTTGTTCACGGTCTAGTACCGCCGCATCCCGCCGCCATGATTGCGGTAGGTGAGTTTCAAGCAAACGTGGGTCGCACTTTGTTTTACGCATTAATCGTCGGCATTCCCACCGCCATTATTGCCGGCCCCCTGTTTGCAAAATTTATCGCCCCGCGCGTGGAATTACCCAAGGTGAATCCATTAGCAGGCGAGTTTATCCAGCAAGATACCCTAGGCCCACTCCCCGGCTTTGGTATTACTTTGCTGACCATACTCCTACCGGTAGTACTAATGCTTGTTGGCGGCTGGGCCGACACATTAGCTGCACCGAATTCCGGATTGAACGGCACTTTGCGGTTTATCGGGAATTCGGTAGTAGCGCTACTGATAGCGACTGTGGTCAGCTTTTTTACTCTGGGAATTGCGCGCGGATTTAGTCGCGATCAAATTTTAAAATTCTCGCAAGACTGCCTCGCACCTACGGCGGGAATCACTTTGCTCGTGGGCGCAGGTGGTGGGCTCAACCGCATTTTAATTGACACCGGCATCGCCAAAGAGATTGTGGCGTTTACCGCGCCCATGGAAATCACACCTTTATTTTTGGGGTGGATCATGGCCGCGCTTATTCGCGTTGCTACTGGCTCAGCAACCGTTGCCATGAGTACTGCAGCGGGCATAGTTGCGCCCATTGCGCTGGCGGTAAATTATCCTCACCCAGAATTATTAGTGGTGGCGACAGGTGCCGGTTCATTAATTCTTTCACACGTAAACGATGGCGGCTTTTGGTTAATCAAAGAATATTTCAACATGACCGTCGCCCAAACCTTAAAAACCTGGACTGTTTTAGAAACAATTATTTCGCTAGTCGCTTTATTCCTGACATGGCTACTGGCTTCTTTTATATAAGGAGGAGCAATGAACTCCCTGTTCGATATTGTCTACCACATTCGCAGTTGCCGCGACCGATTGTCGAGCACTGAACAAAAAGTTGCCGATGCCATTCTTGCAGATATTGCTTTCGCAGCCGCCGCAAAAATTGATCAAATCGCAGCAAAAGCCGGTGTAAGTGTTGCAACCATTTCGCGCTTTTCAAAATCCGTTGGCTGTACCGATATTCGCGATTTGAAATTAAAACTCGCGCAAGCGAATGCCGTAGGCTCACGCTTTTTTAGCGACGCACCTGCGCCAGAAGAAAGCGCATTTTACACACGGATTTGCAGCGAAGTTGAAAGCACGCTACGCGCAAATCTTAGCGGCTTTATAGAGGCCGATTTTCAACAAGCCGTGCAATACATTAGCGCAGCGCGTATGACTTACGTTGCCGGTATGGGTGGTGGCTCAACCATTATTGCGCAGGAAACCCAATTTCGTTTAGCGCGCTTGGGCTTTGCCGTTGCCGCCTATCACGACCCAGTTGTGTTGCGCATGTTAGCCGCCACCATGACTGAAAATGACGTGCTTATGATTTTATCAGTCAGCGGCGTCACGCCAGAACTTTTATCTATTGCGGCCATTGCACGCGAATACGGCGCACGCATTATTGTGATTACCAACCCCAATTCACCACTCGCACAACAAGCCGATTTAGTCTTACCCGTCACCACTGAAGAAACAGATTTTATTTACAAACCTTCAGCGTCACGGTACGGAATCTTATTCGCCGTAGACGTACTGGCAACCGAACTCGCCTTAAGCCGCCGCGACCAAAGCAAAGAATTATTACGCCGCGTTAAATTTGCATTGGATGAATACCGTGGTGGCAACAACAATCGTTTGCCACTAGGTGATTAAAATGAGTAATCAATCTGTTGTATACGATGTGATTATCAGCAATGCCAGAATTATTGATGGCAGCGGCGAAAAAGAATTTAAGGCTGACCTTGCAATTAAAAACGGCATCATAGCTGCCATAGGTGATTTACAACATCTGACCGCTGTTCAAAAAATTCCAGCCAATGGCTGTGTGCTCGCACCCGGATTTATTGACGTGCACACGCATGATGATATTCATGTAATTCGCCAACCCGATATGCTGCCAAAAATTTCACAAGGTGTTACCACGGTTATTGTGGGCAATTGCGGCATTAGCGCCAGCCCCGCAATTATTGCAGGTACGCTACCTGACCCCATGTCGCTGTTGGGCAATGCCGATGAATTTATTGATCACGAATTTTCTGCGTATCGCTCTGCAGTCGATGCTGCCCAACCACGGGTAAATGTTGCGGCACTCGTTGGCCATACAACCCTGCGCCAAAATCATATGGATCAGCTTGATCGCGTTGCAACGCCCAGCGAAATTGAAAAAATGCGCGTGCAATTACGCGCGGCTTTACAGGCGGGAGCCTTAGGGCTTTCAAGCGGTTTAGCCTATGCATCCGCCATTGCCAGTGACACCCAAGAAGTTAAATTATTAGCGCAAGTGCTTAACGAATTTGGCGGTGTTTACACAACGCATTTGCGTACCGAGTTTGACGGCATTATCGCTGCTATTGATGAAGCTTTTGAAATAAGCCAATACGCACAAGCGCCACTGATTATTTCGCATTTGAAATGCGCTGGCGCAGGCAACTGGGGGCGCAGCGGCGAAATCATTCAGAAAGTTGAAACACTTTCACAAACTCATCCGGTAGGCTGCGATTGCTATCCCTATTCGGCCAGCTCATCCACACTCGATTTAAAACAAGTCACCGAAGATTTTGACATTGTGATTACTTGGAGTGAGCCACGCCCTGAAATAAGTGGGCGAACTTTAAAAGATATTGCCAGCGAATGGACAATGTCACTGCTGGATACCGCGCAACTTTTGCAGCCCGCCGGTGCGGTTTATCACGGCATGGATGAAACGGATGTGCGTAATATTTTATCGCACCCACTCACTATGATCGGCTCCGATGGATTGCCCAACGACCCCTTACCACACCCGCGTTTGTGGGGCGCATTCCCACGGGTGCTCGGCCACTACAGCCGCGATCTCGCATTATTTTCCCTGCCAGAAGCTGTACGTAAAATGACAAGCTTATCGGCGGATCGTTTTGGTTTATCTGATCGCGGCAGAATCGGTTTGGGTTTAGCAGCCGATTTGGTTTTATTTAATCCATTGCTGATTAAAGATACCGCAAGTTTTTCACAACCCGCACAAGTTGCAGAAGGCATAGAAGCCGTGTGGGTGAATGGTGTTTTGAGTTACAGCCAACAACAATTAACGCCGCACCGAGCAGGAAAATTTTTACCGCGCTCACGCGATTTACGCACAGGCTTTCATTAGGAGATTTTTATGTCTGACATTACCCGTATTGGCGTTGAAGGCGGCACAGGTACAGGCGGGCAACACCTACCCTTCGCTCGCGCTGCAGGCGCAGATGGTTGGCTATTTGTTTCCGGCCAAGTACCCATGGTAAATGGTGAAGTGATTGACGGCGGCATAGTGGCGCAAACACATCAAGCCATTAAAAATTTGATAGCGATTCTTGCAGAAGCCGGTTACGGGCCCGAGCATGTAGTGCGCTGTGGCGTATGGTTGGATGACCCGCGCGACTTTATGTCGTTTAACCGTATTTTTATGGAATATTTTGGCGCGAATCCACCCGCGCGCGCGTGCGTGGTATCCAGCATGGTGGTGGATTGTAAGGTTGAAGTGGATTGCGTGGCCTATAAAAAGCCTTAGTGTTTTTTATTCCTTCTCCCTTTGGGAGAAGGCTAGGATGAGGGTGCTTGTTCATAGAAATATTTCAAAGCGAATGAAATACCCCTCACCCCAGCCCTCTCCCAAAGGGAGAGGGGGCTTAAGTAAGTGCCATTTGGGTTAGTGAATTTTTAATGT
>CAUOQW010000240.1:0-4787 GCA_963506825.1 uncultured Cellvibrio sp. | reverse complement strand
TGCATATGATGCAACAGTTGCTACAACAGGGATTAGTCCCCCCAATTCAACAAAAAGCCCTAGTAGAAAAAACTGAAGGAGCGTCGCCGCTCCCCCAATAAATGCAAATTTAACGAATTTAACCATTTACGCCCAGCCGACAGCTGCCCTTGCTCGCTCAATATAGAGGTATTGAACCCTTTGTGAGAGCGGATGGCAAGCGTGGCGGAAATGATGGTGATCGATAGTAGACCCCATGTACTCCCAACATTGACCTTGGTTGACGCATAAATGATCGCCAGCGTTCATCTTATAGGACGCCAACTCATCCCACATCTTGGACCATTCAGGATTATTAATGTCGAGGTATTCCATAGCACTGCTCTAGGTAATTAATCTTGTTCACTTATTGTGGTTTATTAAATAAGTTTGTCAAGAAAGTTATGTATGTTAATGATTTTAAATACTATTTGTTTTTCTGGAAATTATTTTTTGTGAGATATGTCGCAAAAAATGTCGCTTAAGTTTTCATATTCTATCCTATTCTTGTAATAAGTGAGTAATTTATACTCAAAATAAAAGGAATATTAATCTTGACCTTACAGTTAAGGAAAGGTTTATGATGAAGTTAATCAAGCTTAAATAAATGACTTTCAAAAGGGGTAAATATGAATATTGGCCAAGCTGCCACTCAAAGTGGGCTACCGGTAAAAACGTTGCGTTATTACGAGGAAATTGGTCTTGTGCAGCCGGCTCGCATGGCCGGGAATGATTATCGCGATTACTCGGCGGTAGATGTTGAGCATTTACGGTTTCTACAGCGTGCTCGAGCGGTGGGCTTTAGCTTGGAGGTTTGCCGAGAGTTACTGGATTTATATCGCGATGAAAATAGGAGGTGTTCACAAGTTAAAAAACTGGTGCTGGAAAAAATTGAGCAGGTTGAAACTCAGCTGCAAGAGTTGCATGCGCTTAAATCTATTTTAAGCGACATGGCGAATGGCTGTGCAGGCGATGAGTCGGCGGATTGCACAATCATTGAAGCCCTTGCACAACCTAAGCCTTCCTTTATGCCCTTTATGCTAGTGGAGTCATCATCATGAGTGATTGTTGTTCCAATAATGCATTACCTGAAAAGGCTACAGACGTAAAATCGTGCTGCGAATCCAAAGCGCACGTTCATGATGAGCATGCCGTTGCCGAATTATTTTCTAATGCGGCGAAAGATTCTTGCACGACATCGGTTGCGGCAACAGCATCATGTTGCGCGCCAGTTGCAACTCATCACCACGAGCACAGCCATTCTCCAAGTTGTTGTGATGATGACCACGAACATGGCGGTAAAAAAGATTATCTGCTTTGGGGTTCCATGAGTATCTGCGTGCTGTTTTATGCATTGCATTTGCTTGCGCCAGCACTGCTGCCGAGCTTTGCAGAACATTTCGCCCACAGTATTTTTGAAATGTTAAATACCATGTGGTGGGGTGTATTGTTGGGTTTAATTTTTGTAGGCCTATTGGCTAATATTCCGCAAAATTTGGTGTTGTCGGTACTGGGTAAAGGTGGCAGTTTTAATGGTTTATTGCGCGCAACTGCAGCGGGTGTTTTGTTGGATTTATGCAGCCACGGCATCTTAATGGTCGGCACCAAGCTCTATCAAAAAGGCGCAAGCCTAGGGCAGGTGATGGCGTTTTTAATCGCTAGCCCATGGAATTCATTTTCTCTCACGCTGATTATGTTTGCCTTAATTGGCTTTAAATGGACGCTCGCGTTTATAGGCGTCTCTATGGTGATTGCCGTTATTAGTGGATGGATATTTGATCGCTGCGTGGATAGAAAAATATTGCCTGCAAACTCAAATGCATTTGAGTTGGATGGCAATTTTAAATTCTGGCCAGAAGCGCGCAAACAATGGGCATCCATCAATTGGTCATTTGATATTGTAAAAAACATTGCTCGTGAAGGTGCAAGCGGCTCGCGTATGGTGTTGCGTTGGCTATTATTCGGTGTGGTGCTTGCGGCCTTAATTCGCACTTTTGTGAGCGTAGAGTTTTTTCAACAGTGGTTTGGTCCCAGTTTAATCGGCATGGTATTCACGCTAATTGCTGCAACCGTAATTGAAGTCTGCTCTGAAGGCTCAACGCCGATTGCGGCTGATCTATTAAACCGCGCACAGGCACCGGGTAATGCATTTACCTTTATGATGGCTGGCGTATCTACCGACTACACAGAAATTATGGTGTTAAAAGATACGACTAAATCGTGGAAGATATCTTTATTCTTGCCACTAATCACTCTGCCGCAAATTATTGCAGTGGGATATGTGATGAATGGTTTGTGATTTGATTTTTATAGAGTCGCAAGGCTTAACGCTAAGCGTTAAGCCTCAATTTTTTTTATTTGACCGAACTCTCAAATTGTTGCCCAGTAACCCCCACTGATTCGTCTCCCATCAAATACAAATAATCGCGCATTAAATCTTGCGGTGTTTTAATAGTTGTTGGGTCTTCTGCTGGATATGCACCTGCGCGCATTTTAGTTCTGGTTGCGCCGGGGTTAATGCTGTTGGCGCGAATGCGTGTGGTTTCTTCTAATTCATCTGCCAGTGTTTGCATTAGGTTTTCTGCGGCGGCTTTGGATGCAGCATAAGCGCCCCAATAGGCGCGGCCTTTGTAGCCTACGCTTGAGCCAGTGAAAACAATGGATGCATTTTTTGCGCGCTCTAATAATGGCATTACGGCTTGCGTCAGCATAAAGGGCGCATTTACGTTTACTTGCATTAAGCGCATCCAAACATCCGGCGCGTAATTGGCGACGGGTGTGCGTTGACCTAAATCTGCTGCATTGTGAAGAATGCCATCGATGTGCTCGAATGCTTCGTTGATGGCATTGCACATATCAATAAAAGATTGTTCATTAGCGATTTGAAAATCGATGGGATAAATCGCAGGTTGCGGGTGACCAGCTGTCTCAATTTCGTCGTAGGCCATTTCCAGCTTTTGTAGCGTTCGGCCAACCAAAATAACGGTTGCGCCATGTGCTGCAAAGGTTTTTGCAGCAACGCGGCCAATACCATCGCCTGCGCCTGTGACGAGGATGATTTTGTTTTCAAGGCAGTTAGCAGATGGAGTAAAGTTTTCTGGGGTTTTCATAGTGCTAGTTCAGTTTGTAAGTTGATTGCTCTCGCTCCCAAGCTCTAGCTTGGGAGCGATATATGCATTCCCAAGCCGGAGCTTGGGAACGAGAAGATAAGTGTTATAAATATTTTTCCACAATCGACCAAATATCTTCTGCATGATTAACACGGTAATCCGCATGCCAATTATCAATATTCTCATCGCCGATATAACCGTAGGCTGCGGCGATGGTAATGCTCTTGGCACGTTTCCCGCATTCGATGTCGCGCGCATGATCGCCGATATAAATAATTTCTTGTGGTGTGCAGCCTAATTCTTTAGCCGCTAAAAATAATGATTCAGGGTGCGGCTTGCTATCTTGTACATGGTCCGGGCATATCACAATTGCGGGCGCTGGCTGAATATTCAATTGTTCCATTAGCGGAACTGTATAGGCGGCAGGCTTATTGGTTGCTATTCCCCATGCAATATTGTGTTCAGCTAATTTATTCAACAAATTTTGAATGCCGGGAAAGGGCTTGGTAAACACGGCGATATGTTGGGTGTAAAGCTCTAACAATCGCGAGCGCAGTGGCTGAAAGTTTTCGTGGGTTTCTTCAATGGCAAATGCCATCATCACCATCGCTTTTGAACCGTTGGAAACGCTAGCGCGAATCATATCGTGTGGCAGTTCGTCGCGTTCGTTTTCTTGTAGTAGTTTATTTACAACGGCTATAAAGTCTGGTGCTGTATCGAGCAGAGTGCCGTCAAGGTCAAACATAACAGCGCGGATTTTTCTTTCATTTAACATTACTGAACCACTTTTTTAGCATGCAACAAATAATTCACACTCACATCATTCGCATCTAGTTTGTAATGCTTGGTGATGGGGTTGTAAGTCATGCCGCTGATATTTTGTAATTCCAAACCTGCTGCACGCAACCATTGAGCTAGTTCTGATGGCTTAATAAACTTATCGTAATCGTGCGTGCCTTTGGGCAACATTTTTAATAAATACTCTGCGCCCAAAATCGCGAAAGCGTAAGCTTTTGGGTTGCGGTTGATGGTGGAGAAATATACATCGCCATTCGGCTTCACTAAATCTGCACAGGCTTTTACCACCGACGATGGATATGGAACGTGCTCCAGCATTTCCATGCAAGTCACTATGTCGAATTCGCCTGCACATTGTTCTGCTTTTTCTTCAGCGGTAATGCGTTCGTAATTCAAGGTCACGCCAACTTCTAATGCATGTAAGCGAGCAACGGATAAAGGCGCTTCGCCCATATCAATGCCGGTTACGTCTGCGCCGCGTTGTGCGAGAGATTCAGCGAGGATGCCGCCACCGCAACCTACATCAATGACTTTGCGCTGTGCAACGGGTGAACGCTCGTCGATATAATTTGCACGCAATGGATTAATATCGTGTAGCGGTTTGAATTCGCTGTTTTTATCCCACCAGCGGCTGGCGAGAGCTTCGAATTTTGCAATTTCGGCGGTATCGACATTTGCCATAATTAATTTTTCCAGTCCTGAATTTTCTCTTGCCAAGAGCGAACTTTACTTTTGAGTTCGCGTTCATTAAGTGTTAGCAATTCGCGATTTTGCATTAGGCATTTACCCTTCACCCAAGTGTGGGATACGCGATGCCCTACATGGGTATAAACCAATTGTGATGCGATGTTATAAAGAGGC
>CAUOQW010000239.1:0-4804 GCA_963506825.1 uncultured Cellvibrio sp. | reverse complement strand
TACCCGGGGTTGCAGATAACGCTTGGGGTCACTTACAAATTGATGCGACTTCGTTGTACTTGTTGATGCTGGCTCAAATGACTGCATCTGGCTTGCGTATTGTATGCACTAATGATGAAGTCGATTTTATTCAAAACCTTGTTTATTACATTTCTAGCGCCTACCGTATGCCCGATTACGGTATATGGGAGCGTGGCAACAAGGTTAATAATGGCCGCACCGAAATTAACGCCAGCTCAGTAGGCATGGCAAAGGCGGCATTGCAGGCTTTGGACGGTTTTAATCTCTATGGTGAGCATTCGTCCAAACGCGGCGTTATTCATGTAATTGCCGACGCAATTTCTTTGGCCAGAACCACCCTAACCTCACTCTTACCACGCGAATCGCTTTCAAAAGAAGTGGATAGCGCGCTGCTCAGTATTATTGGTTTCCCTGCGTTTGCAGTGGGCAAAGAAACTTTGGCCACTCAAACACGAGATTCAATTTTAACCAAGCTTGGCGGCAACTATGGTTGCAAACGCTTTTTATTAGATGGACACCAGACCGTTGTGGAAGAAAGCTCGCGTATTTATTACGAGCAAACTGAATTAGGTAAATTTGAAAATATTGAATCTGAGTGGCCGCTATTTTTTACCTACTTATATATAAGCGCGCTTTTTGATGGCAGCGAGGCAACCGCTAAACATTATCGTAAAAAGTTGGAAGCTTTAATGGTGCATCAGGATGGCATAGGCTTACTGCCAGAGCTCTATTATGTTGCCAAAGAAAATATTGACGCAGAAAAGAAAAATCCGCGCTCACAAGCTCGCGTACCTAACGAAAACGTGCCTTTAGTATGGGCGCAAAGTCTGTATTTAACCGGCCTGATGATGGACGAAGGTTTACTGCGTACCGAAGATTTGGATCCTTTGAAAATGCGCCGCCGCTCAACCAAATTTGTAAAGTCGCAAATTGCGTTAGTGGTACTTGCTGAAACAGAAGAAGTAAAAACTGCACTCGCCAAACAAGGTGTTATTGCCGAAACTATTCAAGATATAAAGCCTATGGCTGTGGTCAGCGCACCAAGTCTTATGGAAGCCTACGCGCATGTAGGCGAAAACAAAGCACTTGGTTTAACTGGTCGCCCTCGCCGGCGCTTGCAAAGTCTTACTACTTCCCAGGCTCATGAAATTAACAACAAAGTTTATTTGTGTTTAAGTTGGTTGCAAAGCGAAAAAGAAGATTACCGCATGTTTGATTCACAAATGGTGATTGAATATGTTACGCAAGAAATTCAATACATTCACAAGCACTGGCTAAGTTCAGAGGTTGCTGTTTTCACATTTTTAGTTGATAAGAAATTGTGCAAAATCCCTGACGTGAATAGTTTATTTGCGATGTTCCGCGATTATCAATTGCGTACAGAGCAAGAGTACGTTGGTTATGCATCTGCAAATTTGGCTTATAGAGCATCGCGTGTTAATCAACTAAGTATCCCCTACTTTCATGTTAACTCCGTTACGTCGCTCAATGAATCCAGCACCTTGTTGGATAAAGAGTTGGATTGCACCTGGCTGGAAGCTATTCCAAAAAATATTTTAACCAACTTTAATGCCGAAAATGACATCATCAACTTTAGAAAATCAGTTGCCTATTTAACTGATCGCCCTATGGATTTTGTTATTGACGGATTAAATACCAACATTACTATTCGCGACTTTATTAAAGAAATTTACTATCGTGCGCAAAGTAAAAATAATTGGCTGCTGGCTCGTTATTGTTTTGCGAAAATGAATTATTCGCCAGTTGACTTGGGCGATAGCTTGACCGTTATCGCGGCACGAAATCTATCAATTACTGTTGGCGATAATAATTTTACTGAAATAAAAGTGGATCAATCTTTCTCTAATACAGAATTCTTTGAAGGTATTAATCATAACTTTAAAGATCCGCTGGAGCGAACTTTGGTGTTAGAGCTGCTATCTGCAATTGGCGGTTTGATTCGCACTGATCCAAAACTTTTTGATGGCTTGCGCTCAATTCAATTGCGCAACTTCCTTATGTTATTTGCAATGGATAAGGATGATGCAGAAGATGTAAGCATGCTGGAATGGATTGGTTTGCAGTCGCCAGCAAAAATTTACAAGAAGCTTAAAAATGTATTAATTTCTCGTACAAAAGTGTTTGCGCAAGGCGTGAATCATATTGTGCCTTACAAGGTATATCACGACGAATATGCCATGATGAGCGAAATTGTTGCCGCTGACGCCGCCAACACCGACTGGATGGAATGGCGTTTGGCGCGCGGGCTTATCACTCACTTTGATAATCACTTTTTGAAAGAGATCTGGAATAGCTTAGGTCATGCAAAAAGGCTGGTATTTGGTCAGGCTGCGCCCGAGACCTTTGTGTTGGATTGTGAAATGACACGGAGTTCTATGACGCCCGGCGAAGAAAGCTTTGCGCTTCTCATCGACCAGTTAACGCACCAACTTCACCCAGCCTACTATAAAAGTGCAGTTGTAGAAGCGCTTTATGCATTTACGCAATACTGTACAACCAATACGGATGCAAAATTCAAACGCCCTATTGTTTTTAGTGAAGTTATCGAACGAGCCGCCAAAGCCTATTGTGTTGAGGTTTACAAAGATAAGTTGCCGAACAGCACGCGCTTTGTAGAGATATTTTTGCAACAGTCGCCACACGTATTGAATTTATATCTCAACTTGACCTATGCGACCATGTCAAAACCAGATAATTTTGAACCCATCATCACCTAAATAAAAGTGCAAAAAAAACCATCAGCATGCTGATGGTTTTTTGTTTGTGTTGCAGATAAATCTTATCGACAGATTGCGCCAACGCCTTCAATTAAATTTGAAGCGGCTTCACCGTAACACCCCTTCTTATTGTCAATATACTGGCTTGCAACAAACAAGTTGTTAATGCAAGAAGCATCGCTAATCAAAATTCCATAACCACCAGAATCGCTAATTACCAAGCTATTGAATGTGTTCCCTGCTGCGGGGGTATGAATTTCTTTATCCACTTGAGCCAGAAAAATACCATGTTCTTTTGAGTTGCGAATATGAACATTAGTGAATGAATTGTTAGAGGAATCACGCATAAAAATACCCACAGTTTGTGAGTTCGTAATTGTTACATCACTAAACTTATTGTTATTAAAGCGGATATCTGCGGAAATACCCGCCCCTTTATTGTTGTATAAATTTATACCGGAAAATGTGCTGTTTTCCGTTTCATAAAAGGCAATTCCATCAAACTCATTATCGTAAGATGTGTAATCACGCACCATTAATCGATCACATTTCAGTTCGGTCACTAAACCACCAGATATAGCACCGTAGACCGTTACGTTGTCTACAACACAGTCTTCGCAGCGACGAATGGTGATGCCATTATTGCGTAACGGAAATTGTTCACTGCAAGGCCCACCCATACATTCAGATGTTTGATTAAGCCTATTACCATCAATGTGTAAATTTTTAACTTGAATGTAGCGCCTCGTTATCTTAGGTGGGTGAGATGCTTGCCCCATCACAAATACCGGAATATTGGCCTTATCTGCTACACGCAACAAAGTGGCAGCGCCCTCACCTCTCACAATAATATTGTCGCGATCCAAAATAATGGGTGTGGAACAGGTATATTTCCCCGCAGGAATAATAACTTCACCGCCAATAGCGGGCAGCTTATCAATGGTTTTTTGAATAGCCTCGCAGGTATTTCCCTTAACCGTCACCGCAAAGCCCTGCTGCGCCCCAAAGAGTAACGCTACGCAAAAAACCGTTTTAAATACAGAAACAACAGATCTCATCAATCGCACCTTAAAATAAATATTCATTCTCTTTAAAGGTAGCTTTCATTGCTAGCTTTTAAAGAAAATCCCGCTGTTAGATCAAAAAAATCTAATTTTTAAATCTTTAAAACCTTAGTGCTTCGCTGGCAATACAGGATTACAGTTCTCAATGGTGACACGGCCTTGGAGTACGTGGCCTTTGGAGTATTCGCTGAAATAGCAAGAATTCGTTTTAGGGTCGTAGTTTTCGATCCAAAGATGGTCTTCTTTCCAAGTCGCAGAAATGTGCATTTGTCCTTCAGGTACTGCGATAGTCATAACGCCACCGTAGTTCTTTACGAAGGTTTGTTCGTATTTAAAATAGAACGCGCTCCAGCCTACCAACAACACAATCACGGCGGCAATAACGCCGAATTTCCAGTTAATAAAACGGCCAATAACCCAACCAAGTAAACCTGCGGTTAAAATTACGGCAAGCCAATATAAGTAAGTAATCATCAAAAGCTCCTTAAAATAAAAAACTGCTTGGCAATGGCTTGCCAAGCAGTTTTAGGTAAACCGAATAGGAAAACATCGGCTTGAGTATAGCAACTCTTGATTAGCGACGGCTACGGCCAAGACCAAGTAAGGCCAACAGCATCAACAGGCTCGCCCAACCCATTGACCCACCGCCACCGCCAGAAGACGAGCTACCGCCATTGTTGCTTGGAGGCGTATAGGTGGTTTTTGCGGGAGTTAAACTGGCAGCGCTATCAACATTTGCATCCAAAACAACAATGCCCAAAATCATGACTAAATGTTTATCGGTAGGCTCGCCATCTGTGGTTTTAAAGTTGCGCAAAGGCAATGTGTCAAAAGGAGCGCCGCCGTAATTAAAAATACTTAAGGCAGCCATAGCCTCAACAATAGCCATGCCATTACCTGTGACCTCACCGAAAACCGTATAACCTCCATAATCTCGGTCAAGATGAGTGCTATTATCATCCAAATTAAAGAACCATTGGT
>CAUOQW010000238.1:0-4806 GCA_963506825.1 uncultured Cellvibrio sp. | reverse complement strand
TTGTGGCGATGCATATTTTCTAATTGTGCGAGATCGATGGTTTTATCCACCGCCGCCAAATCAATCGCCTGCCCCAACACCATGCCCTGTACACCAGAGGCTTTAGCGAGTTGGGAGATAAGCGCGAGTTGAATTTTCGCATCAACAATGTCTGTTTGGCTCAATAACTCAAACGCAAAGGTTTGCAGCGCATCGCCAGCGAGAATGGCGGTGGCTTCATTAAATGCGATATGACAAGTGGGTTTGCCGCGGCGCAGATCATCGTCGTCCATTGCGGGCAAATCATCGTGCACCAAACTGTAGGAATGCAGGCTTTCCAATGCGCAGGCTACGCGATTAATTAATTCGCTATGAGTGTTTAAGGCGTCAGCAGAAATGGCCAAAGCGCTGGCATAGGCGAGGGTGGGGCGCACGCGCTTACCGCCGTTGAACAGACTGTAGCGCATAGCTTCGCGCAATTGAGTGTCGTCCTTATCGATAGGTAAATAATGGTCTAAAGCTTGATCGACGCGCGTGTGGCAGCTCGTTAAAAAATCCTTAAAGGCCAAGCTTTTAAAATTTAAGGCTTGCGTCATTCATCGTCGCTCGCATCAAACTCAGTCAAAGTGATTTCGCCCTGTTGTTCCAACAGTACGGTGACTTGCTGTTCGGCTGCGGCTAAGGGGGTTTGGCATTCGCGGGTACGTTGAATACCGGTCGAAAAAGCCTGTAACGACTCTTCTAGTGTTAAATCGCCCTGTTCCATTTTGTTGACGAGGGCTTCAAGCGCATTGAGCGATTGCTCAAAGTCAGCGGCTTTCTTTTTGGCGGCCATAGTGATTCCAGAAAAGGGTAATTTTGGCGAGATATAAGATGGCGGCGATTATAAACCCCGTATCACCCATTGGCGACTTGAATCACATGTTCGAGATTTAGACGGGTCTGTGAGATATATCCTACAAACAATAGCGAATTTAGCCACTAGAGGTCGGCGTAAGAATCCACAATAATGGCGGCGTAAGGATAAGAGCACTCGTAGAAGCGTAGTGTGGCTTGGTAATGAAAAGGAGACTTCGCCGTATTAACCGAGAAGACGAATCCTGTCGTCCGATTGGTGATTTAATAAAACCCCGCTGCACCCCCCTGCAGTGGGTTTTTTTTGTATTTGTCGTTTCGCCCTCGTCCCTAGTCACCATAGGCAACCGCCCCAAATTCCAGTAGTATGCCTCGCACTATATACCTAGTACAAAACACATAAATAACGGCTTGATTAGGCAAAAAGGGTGGCGCAACGGTGAATAAACGGATTGGAGAATTGCTCATAGAGCGCGGCCTGATCCAGCAAGACGACATTAAAAAAGCCCTGCAATTGCAACAATCTGTCGGTGGCCGTGTCGGCGCTGGCTTGGTGCGTATGGGAGCGATTTCTGAAGATGCCTTGCTCGATGCCCTCTCTGCCCAGCTCGATATTCCTATCGCTCAAGCGGGCGCAAGTCTGCCTGACGCCAGCGAACTCTACGCTTTCGCTAAAATCGCGCCTATCGATATCAACTGGTGCATCGATAACCGCGTACTTTTGTGGTTGGCGGATGACAATCTGAACTTTATCAGCCGCGATCCCCTCTTGCCGTTTATCCACGAAGTTATCCATTACCACTATCCCGAAGCCAAGCTAAAGCCTTGGTTGGTGAGCAGTCATACGCTCGATATTTTGGTGGATTACATTCGCAAAGAAACCAGCGCCGAGCGCTTTTTTGCCGAGGGTAGCGAGACCAAAGGCCTGCGCGAAATGGCAGAAGAAGCGCCTGTGGTTGAGTTAGTTAACAATATCTTCGCTAAAGCTGTTGCTTTTAACGCCTCGGATATTCACCTCGATCCGCAGGAAGAAGTTTTCCGCGTGCGTTTGCGGGTGGATGGCATTTTACAAACCCAGCTTGAGCAGCCGATAGATCGCTACCCAGCGGTGGCCTCGCGGGTAAAGCTTATTTCTGAGATCGATATTGCCGAACGCCGTTTACCGCAGGATGGTCGTATCACCACTCGCGTCAATGGCCGTGAGATGGATGTGCGTGTGTCCACCTTACCGGGTGTTCACGGTGAATCTATTGTGATGCGTCTGTTGCCCAAAGATCGCAAAGAACTATCGCTGGAAACCTTGGGGTTAGAGCCAGATCATATCGCGCTAGTGCGCTCATTGATGCAGGAGTCCAACGGGATAGTGCTGGTGACCGGCCCAACCGGTTCGGGTAAATCCACTACCTTATATGCTGCCTTACAAGAGGCTACCGATGGTACCCGCAAGATTCTCACCGTGGAAGATCCGGTGGAATACCAATTGCCGGGTATCACCCAAGTTCAGGCGCACGCCGAAATTGGCTACACCTTCGCCCGTGCGCTGCGCGCCTTCTTGCGCCAAGATCCGGATGTGATCATGGTGGGCGAGATCCGCGATGTGGAAACCGCGCAAATTGCGATTCAATCTGCGCTGACCGGCCATTTGGTGTTATCGACCTTGCACACCAACGATTCGCTCTCGGCGTTTACCCGTTTGATTGACATGGGTGTAGAGCCCTTCTTGGTAGCGGCGCCCATCAAAGCCGTACAAGCACAGCGTTTGGTGCGCAAAGTCTGTAAGCATTGCGCTAAACCAGCTGCTTATATTCCGGATTCTATAGTCGCGGAATTTGCGAGCTTAAACTCTCCTGTTGAGCCGCGTTGGGTAGAGGCAGTAGGTTGCGCAGCCTGTAACAACACCGGTTACTCTGGCCGTATGGGTATCTATGAAATTGTGCCTATCTCCAGCGAACTGCACGATATGATCGTAGAAAACGTGCCCGTGGCAGAAATGCGTAAACTCGCGCGCAGCCAAGGCCATCGCAATATGTATCAAGATGGCCTGATCAAAGCCGCCAAAGGGCTTACCACTGTGGAAGAAGTGCTGCGTACCACCAGCATGGATATTGAGTAAGCCGGCCTATGCAATTCTCCTACAAAGCCCTCGACCCCAACCAAGCACTGATTGCCGGCAATATAGACGCCAGCGATGAGCGCGAGGCGCTGCGTTTAATTCGCGAGAAAAACCTGCAAGTGGTAGAAATTGCGCCGCAAATAGAAGATAAAAGCGGCTTTCGCAAAAAGCTCTCGCAAGCGGAAATCACAGTTTCTTTATTTGAATTAACCACTATGCTGGATTCCGGCGTCGCCATTGCCGATGCACTGCAATCGCTGCAAGACTCCGATGCTCACCCCAAGTTGCTGCGCTACTACCGCACCGCCTCTGAGCGCCTACAGCAGGGCGCGAATTTAGGTTCAGCGCTCACTAATGATGACGTGCGATTGCCGCCCTATTTCATCCAGTTGATTGCTGCAGGTGAGGCCTCCGGCCAGTTGGCCAGCGCCATGCGCCGCGGTGTGGATCAAATGGAATACGACTTATCGGTCGCCAATGATTTGCGCAATGCGCTGATTTACCCTGCGGTGTTGGTGTTAACCGGTATTAGCGCCGTTGGCCTTATCTTTGTGTTTGTGGTGCCCAAATTCGCCAATATGTTGGATGGCAAAACTGACCTGCCGCTCTTGGCGCACATGGTTTTATCCACCGGTATGTGGCTGAACGAGCACTTTTTATTAGTGCTGGCGATACTGGCTGGCGCCGCAACTTTCGCCAGCGTGCAACTGTCCAAGCCCTCGGTACGTCAGAGCTTGTTAGATAAGGCGGCTACCTTGCCGCTGTTTGGTCGCTGGTTGGCAGAATCTGATATTTCGCGTTGGTCATCGGTGATGGGTGCCATGTTGGCGAGCCGTGTAGAGCTGGTAAGAGCTTTGGATTTGGCGCGTGCCAGCGTTAAAAACTCCCGCCGCAGTAAAGCGCTTAATGCTGCCTTGAACGCAGTCCAGTCGGGCACCAACTTGTCCAAAGCCTTGCAAGACAATCAAATCCTCAACGCCACTGCCTATAACCTCGTTCGTGCCGGTGAAAAAACCGGGCGCTTATCAGAGATGTTATTTGCGGTGGCCAAAATTTATGAAAACAGCAGCAAAAACCGTATGAAGCGCTTTTTGCTCTTAATTGAACCCCTCGCCATTGTGCTCATCGGCATGGCCGTGGGGGTGATCATACTGGGGCTGATTCAAGCCATCACCAGTGTGAATGATATGGCGATTTAACGGCACCCCCTCCCAGTCTCCCCCTTCACAAAGGGGAGGAGTTAAAAGTCCGCTCAATTCACGAGCGGAGTGAGGTTCAGCCCCTCCCCATTTTGAAGGGGGAGGTTGGGAGGGGGTCTATTTTTGGAGAACACCTATGCGCAATAAAACTACTCAACACCAACGCGGTTTCACCATGATCGAACTCTTGGTGGTCTTGGTGATTATGGGTTTAATGGCGGGCTTCGTTGCCCCTAAGTTTTTTGGTAAAGCCGAAACTGCCAAAGTCAAAACCACACAAACCCAACTCAAGGCGCTGAAATCTGCCTTGCAAACCTATAAGTTGGATATGAGCGAATATCCAAGCACCCAAGAGGGTTTGCAAGCATTAAACGTCAGTCCAGATTCCGCTAAAGCCAAACAAAACTGGCAGGGCCCCTACTTGGATGGCAAATTGCCGCAAGATGGCTGGGGTAATCCATTTCAATATCGCCGCGAAGCTCACGGCCAAGAAGATGTAACGCTCATGTCGCTCGGTGCCGATGGCAAGCCTGGCGGTGAAGGCTTGGATGCCGATCTCACACTAGGCGATTAATCCCTGTAACCCTATGAACCAGCGCAAGGGTTTCACCCTGATTGAAATACTCGTGGTGCTTATCCTCTTGGGGCTAACGAGTGCGC
>CAUOQW010000237.1:0-4813 GCA_963506825.1 uncultured Cellvibrio sp. | reverse complement strand
TTGCAGAAGCATTTCGTCGCCCCGTAGAAAGAATTACAGTAATTCCTAACGGTATTGATACAGAGATATTTAAACCTCTACCTGATATTGAGCGAAAACAGTGGCAACTTATTACCACCGCGTCTTCAGATCAACCGTTGAAAGGCTTAAGTGTGTTGTTAAATGCTTTAGCACAATTACGTGCAGAGTTTCCTTTGTTGCATTTATTGGTAATTGGAAAATTAAAACAGGATGGCATTACCGAAAAAGAATTACATGCTTTGCAGTTATCCGATTGTGTCGAATTTAAAACCGGTATTAGCACGGAACAATTGGTGCATGAATATGCAGAATCAAAACTTGCGATAGTGCCATCGCTTTATGAAGGCTTTGGCTTGCCTGCGGGTGAAGCGCTCGCATGCGGTATTCCACTAATTTGTAGCGACGGTGGCGCATTGCCAGAAGTAGTGGGTGATGCAGCTTTTATGGTGAAGGCAGGTGATGTTGTGGAATTGGTTCATGCGCTGCGCACTCTGTTAACTAATGAAGTTATGTGTGAACAGTTAAGCATTGCCGGTCGAGCACATAGCTTGCAGCATTTATCTTGGCAGGTTGTGGGTGAACAGTTAAGTGATTACTATCGACGATTATTGGCACCAAACACTAGCACTCAAGGGTAATGCTTAATTGCTGACCATAAATTATAAGCTACTTAATTTTATTGATGGCGATACGCTGTTAGATGTCGGCTGCGGCGAAGGCCGTCATCTTATCCATGCTTGCCTTGAGCATAATGTTTTAGGTGTGGGCGTAGATCTGTCGCTGCGCGATTTAACGACAGCTCGTGAACGCTTTGAACCTTTTGCTCATTATAATTCGCACAGCCAATTTAACCTGCAACAAACAGATGCAACCCAGTTACCCTTTGCCGATAACAGTTTTGATAAAATTATTTGTAGCGAAGTCTTAGAGCATATTGAAAATTATACTGGCGTGTTACAAGAGATAAAACGCGTACTAAAACCCAATGGTATTTTGACAGTTTCAGTTCCCCGCGCATGGCCAGAAAAAATCTGCTGGAAATTAAGTGCCGCCTATCACCAAGTGGAAGGTGGGCATATTCGTATTTTTAATGCCCAGCACTTACGTGAAGATATTAAAGACTTAGGTTTTGAATTCACACATCGCTATTGGGCGCATGCACTTCATTCACCATTTTGGTGGCTGAAGTGTTTGTGTTGGGATAGACAAGATAATTCTTGGTTAATAAAGCTCTATCATCGCGTGTTGGTATGGGATTTAATGCAAAAGCCGTGGGTTACACAAACGCTAGAAAAATTGCTGAATCCAGTGCTGGGTAAAAGCGTGGTGATGCATTTTAGAAAAACGGACACGTCCTTATGAAAAACTTATTGCTCACCAAAGGATTTTTTCCTGAAAGCCTGTTGCAGCCGACTGTTAATTATATTTTGCAAACCCAATTATCCAACGGATGTATTCCGTGGTTTAAAGATGGCAAGGCCGATCCTTGGGATCATATTGAAGCAGCAATGGGTTTAAGTATTGGTGGCGAGTTTGAGGGAGCCGAGCGTGCCTATCAATGGCTTGCTAATGAGCAGTTAGCGGATGGTAGTTGGTGGGCGAATTATTTAAGCGATCAGCCTGTTGATAAAAATCACCGCGAAACTAATTTTATTGCATATATCGCTACCGGTGTTTGGCATCACTATTTAATTTCACAACATATTAATTTCTTACAACAACTATTTCCTGTAGTTAAAAAAGCGATTGATTTTGTGTTGCGCTACCAATCGCCTACGGGCGAAATTTATTGGGCAGTAGCGGAAGATGGCAGTGCAAAGAAAGACGCTTTGGTGACTGCTTGTTCATCTATTTATAAAAGCTTGCAATGCGCTATTTTATGCGCACAAGAATTAAATCAGCCTTGCGATACTTGGGTCACGGCTTATCACAAACTGGGTAAAACTTTGCGTCATCACCCTGAGTGCTTTGATCGCACTTGGGAATCTAAAGAGCGTTTTTCTATGGATTGGTTTTACCCCGTGCTTGCAGGTGTTATGCAAGGCAAAGCAGCGCAGGATAGAATTGAATTACGCTGGCAAACATTTGTAGAAAACAATATTGGTTGCCGCTGTGTAAGTGATGAGCCTTGGGTGACGGTAGCTGAGTCTTGCGAGTTAACCCTCGCATTATTAGCCGCAGGTGAACATGCCAAAGCTTTGAGTTTATTTAGTTGGTTACATCAATTTATGGATGAAGATGGCGGCTATTGGACTGGCTATAATTTTCGCGACAAGGTGATTTGGCCACGTGAAAAAACCACCTGGACTGCAGGCGTAATTTTGTTGGCTGCAGATGCACTGACTGAACACAGCGCTGCCTCAACATTATTTATTGTGCATGCAGAGCTTGATAATTGGTCGGGGCAAGTAGAAATGAATTAATTCATTTTCTGCAATAGCCTTCACCAACACGAATGGTAAGGCAGTCTGATTTATCGCTCAGCCATTTCATTCCTGTTTGTGCACCGTTTGAGGCGTGAATAGTTTCTTTAATTCCATTTCGTTCAAACTGAATTTCTTCACCAATACCTATTCCGGTATAAGTTAACTTACCATCCAAATTCTGAATGGTAAGGTTATAATTGCCAGCGCCGCCGTCAATTCGCAAAAATGTACCTTCGGGGCCATTCCATTGACCTTTCCATTTGTCTATTGTTGCCCACTTATCGGTTGCGGTCTCAACATTCTTGGCTTCGGTGTCGGTGCTAAGTTTACTTGATTGAGTTGCAGGCTTATCACAGGCAGCTACACATATCAGTAATGGAACCGCTGCAACCATAGAGAATATTGTGGAGTTCATTTGACACCTCAATTATTGTGTTTAAAAGACTATTGGATTTAGGGCTGATCATATCTATGGACATTGTTCTGTATAAATAATTCATTGAAAGTAAAGAGTAGCCTATGAGTTTAATTCAAATCACTTGTCCAAATTGCAACGCAGCCAACCGTGTACCCCAAGAGCGTTTGGGCGATAAGCCGCAATGTGGAAAATGTAAGAAACCATTATTTGCGGGCAAGCCAATAGACTTGCATCCGGGTAATGTTGGCGCAGTTTTGGATAAAAATGTTATTCCTGTTTTGGTAGATTGCTGGGCGCCTTGGTGTGGCCCCTGCAAAAGTTTCGCGCCCGTGTTTGAACAAGCGGCGGGAATTTTGGAGCCGAAAATTCGTTTGGCAAAATTAAATACTGAAGCGGTTCCGAGTATTGCTCAGCGCTGGGCAATTCGCAGTATTCCTACTTTAATTTTATTTAAGCAAGGTAAAGAAATTCAACGTATGTCGGGTGCTATGTCATTGCCGCAGTTGCAACAGTGGTTGCGTTCTGCGGGCGTGGTTTAAAATTTCTGCTGAAGTTTCTAATTTCTTAATGAGCTAATGGATTTATACCGGAGTAGTAATAATGACTGATGTGTTGCGCGTGCCTTACGAAACTTTATGTGTCGCCGTTAAACAAGCCTTATGCGATGTGGGTGTGCCTGAGCATCAAGCGGGCATAGAAGCTAGCATTATGGCTGAGGCAGATTTATTGGAAGTACCTTCGCACGGGGTGCGTATGTTGCCGGGTTTATTGAGTGCACTTAAAGAAGGGCGTGCGGCGCTTGCGCCAACATTTTCAAAGCCGCGCGACCTCGGCGCTATTTGTGTATTGGATTGTGATAATGGCCCCGGTCGTTATGCATCTGCGCAGGCGATGGACACGGCCATTGAGCGTGCGCGCAATTTTGGTGTGGGTGTTTGCCTCGCAAAAAATACTACGCATTGGGGGCGTGCTCATGCTTACGCCAGCCGCGCGGCGCAAGCGGGTTTTATCGGCATCTGCACCACTAATGCCTTGCCGACTATGGCGATATGGGGTGCAAAAACGCGCGTGATTGGCAACAACCCTTTGGCGATTGGAATTCCGAATTTAAAATCCAATGAACCCATCGTATTGGATATGGCGATGAGCCAAGCCGCTGTTGGCAAAGTAACTACCTGGTTGCGCGAAGGCAAAGCTGCACCGGGTAATTGGGGGATTGATGCCGAAGGCAATCCCACATCCGACACCAAAGAGATTTTAAAAGGCGCCGTCATACCCATGGGCGAACACAAAGGCGCAGGCTTAGCGCTGATGTTTGAGCTTTTAACGGCGGCTTTAGCGGGTGCGGCCTTCACCCATGAAATATTAGCGCGCGACCCAAGCGGAATTGATTCTGCTTCCAGTAAAATATTTATTGCGCTCAATGTGGAAGCTTTTATTGATCGCGCGCATTTTGACGAACGCGTAACTGATTTTCTCACTTACCTTGGGCACTACGCTTCGCCATTTCAACATCCGGGTGAACGCGGCTGGGAAGCGAAAGCGCGAAATTTAATTCAAGGCGTGCCACTGCATGCAGAAATTGTGGCGCAGTTGGCGGGGGTGGGGATTAAGTTTTAGTAGGTTATTATTAAATGGCTTTGGTGCGTTAAGGTTGATTTGTTTTTTTAAAAAGTATTAAAACCGCCCCATAGAGCACAATAGTTGCACCAAACATTTCGAGGAATTCTTCAGCAATAACTTCGATAGTATAACTTGTAGGCGTTAGGCCAGTGCGTAAAAACTGGTAGCTGACGATTTCTAAAATAACTCCTCCACAGGCAAGCACTGCTATACCCGTACTTAGGATAATTGTTTCATTTCGGTAAGACTGCCACATTGCAACTAAATATTTAAAGTGGCTGAGCAATAAAAGCATAGCAATGAGTATGTATATAAAAATCCAAAT
>CAUOQW010000236.1:0-4822 GCA_963506825.1 uncultured Cellvibrio sp. | reverse complement strand
TTAAAAAACTTTCGGATGTAATATACATACTGCCGTTATTAGAATAGCGGTCGCCCAGTGTGGGTTGGTGCCCCACAAAACCAATCGTTAAAAATCCTTCTTGAGTAAAATTGCTCGGGTTACTAAAAATCATTTGATGCACTGCACTCATTGCCGCGCGCACTTGCCCTTCCGGTAAATTAGCGGGTAATGCTTTTCGCCATGCTAAAAGTGCCAGTGGTTGAAAGGCAGCGGTACGATAAGTGATTGAGCGACCTATGGGTGGATAAGTACCTGTAGGTGAAATAAAACGCTCCAAGTGTTCGCTGTAACGTTGCATGCGCTTCATCCATTTGGGCAAACTTTCTTCGGGTTTGAAGTGCGGGAATCTTGCTTTGTTTTTTACCAACACCTCCAGAATTTCAATTAACATGGGGTAAATTACGTAAGAATTATAATAATCAAAATGAAATTTCACGCCGTCTGCTACCCAGCCATCGCCCGCATACCACTCCTCCATTTTTCGAATCGCAAGATCAACTCGTACCGGGTCCCAGTCTTCACCAATCGACAATAAAAAGGCTTCATTCATAGCCGCAAACAACAACCAATTGGTATAGGGCAAAGCGATGCGGCGCAGGCCTTTAATCTCATTGGCTATGCGTTGTTTGGTGGCTGCATCTAATGGCTCCCATAATTGTTTAGGCGCACGCATCAAAGCGTTGGTGAAATAGGCAGAATCTACAATCGCTTGGCCCTCACCTTTCCACAACAAATAATCCGGGCTGCTTGGGTCAACGGCGTGTGTGTAAGATTGCAGCGCTTGCTGCGTTAGTTGCGCACGAATTTTTCCTTCAGCGGTGCTATCGCTCGGCAAGCTCAGCCAAGGCGCAAGGCCAGACATAAGGCGCGCGAAAGCTTCCATATAGGCCACGTTTTGATTGCGGCCATCCCAAGTTGGGCTAAGTTCCAACTTAAAATTTTTCTTCAAGTTGCCATTAGCCATATTGGATAACACAGGCGATGCCATTTTTTGCAGCAGCTTGACCATAAAACCGCGATCATTTTTTTGCGGTGCGCCGGCAGCTTGGGTAGCTGCCGAGTTGTTGAGCAAACTTACGCTTGCTGCACTCGCCATAGTGGAAAGCATAAATCCGCGTCTGTTCATTGTGGCTCCAAATATTATTTTTTAGCAGCAACTTTCTTCACGGTTATATCGCCGTTTCTAACACCGCAAACGCCGCCAATAATTCTCACCCAAGTGTAATCTTTGGTTTTTTCAACCAAGCTCCCTGCCATTTCAAATTTGAATCTGGGTGTTAGGAATTCAGATACCACTGTGATTTTCTCTTCAGTTTCTGGGGTGGCAGCGGCTTCAGATTTTATTCTTGCGACAAGAACGCCAAAGCCTTGTTCAACATAACTTTCTAAGGCTTTGGTTTTTGTGGCATCTAGATTAGACATTTCTGCGAATGTATAGGTGGTTGGCAGTTGTACTAAATACTTAGTGGGAAACATTTGCTTAGTCCCAGCTTGGTCAATTAGAACCGCAGCAGCCAGCATAATAATATCCCCTTCGGTTTTTTCTACTAACAAGTAGGGGCTAAATTTTAGGCTTTTATTGGAGCTGTCGGCTTTTATCGCAAGCCCATTTTTGTTGGCAGAGTTAACAAACACTTGGTTGGGGTTAATGTTAATTTTATTCTTAAGTGCGGCCACATCTTTCATGGTATTGCTTTCAATCGCTTTAATATTGGCTGCTACGCCCAATGGCCCTAACAGCAAGCCAACACCTGCACCACCGCCACCATAGGTTTGCGAATATAGAATATCTTTATTTTGGTTGAGGTGTTGTAGCGTATGGTTGGTCTGATCCAAGGTTGGTGCGCGATAAATTTCATAGCTATCGCCAAGATTAACCTTAATAGGTTGCTGCGGTGGAGGCACAGAAACACAGGCGGTTAAAACGATAGATGCAGCAATAGCTTGGAGGGCGTTAATTATTTTCATTAGATATCCTTTTAAATAAGATGTAAATTGACAAACGTTTTTAGAGTTATGTTTTATTCTGCTTTTTTAGTAAGACAGATATTATTACTTTTTACTTACCCACATTTTTATTTCCGCACGAAATACCTCCGTTAAGTCTTTATTGGTTAGGGATACATTGACTATCGCCTCATAGCCTTCTGTTGCAACATAAAATTCACTTGTAGGTGTTGCTCTTGCAGTAATTTTACCAAAGGCTTTTTGCAAGTATTTCACATTCATTTCTTTTGGAATCCAGCGCATACCTTCGGGAATGCTGACATCGGTCATCAAACCAGCGCAAAGCTCGGCGAGATTGCAGAGTGCAATAGCATGAACGCTGCCAATATGATTTTGAATACTTCTTCTTTGGGTGATACTACCTTCACAGAGATTCTGTTCTAGCACAGAAATACGTGGTGATACAGTTGCAAAATAAGGTGCTTTAAAACAGAGAATCTTAGAAAACAACCAAGGACCAAAAGCAGTTTTATGCAGCTTTTGCCAGAATTTAAATGCGGTTGTGTTGGTTGCCATGTTTATGCTCCTTGTGCGTATTTATTTTTTTAAAACGTCTCCACAAACAACTGCTCTACCTTCTCTCTTGCCCAGGGTGTTTTGCGTAAAAACTTTAAGCTGGATTTAACGCTTGGATCTTCTTTAAAGCAGCGGATATTAATGCGCTTGCCTAATTCTTCCCAGCCGTAATGTTCGGCGAGTTGAGTGACAATTTTTTCCAGGGTTATACCGTGGAGTGGGTTGTTGTTTTGGGTGTTGGTCATAGTTATTAAATCTTAAGGTTTGGCGGCAAGTTGATTCGGTGCGGCGGGTGCTTGGCATTTATTGGCTTGGCCTATACCTTTTAAATAGGCGCGGCGAATACTGCCCGCGGTAATAGCAGCAGCTACGGCTTTGGATTTACGCTCTGCACCAGATAATTTTCGCACCCAATTGCGAAAGGGAACCGCGCCTTCTGTTGTTTTGCGAATAGCGGAAACAGATTCATCCACTACATTGATTCGGGTTAGTAGGCTTTCATCTTTATCGGCAGCGGGTGTATCTAAATCTGTGCCTAGCACTTCATTTAATGCATTTATTTCTTTGGCCAGCGCAGCGCAGCTAGTGTTTGCGGGTATTGCATAGGGATTTTTTTGGGCATTACGCAACGGAACTGGAATTGCAGTTTTTATCAAATTTAAATCTTTTAATGGCGCCGTAACGGCGTCGCCAATTTGTTGCGGCGTATCGCTTTTGGATGTGTCTTTGTGAGTGCTGCAGGCGCTTAGTAAAAAGGCCAAGCTTAATATGACGAGTGATTTCATAGTGCGATTGCTCCTGAGTTTTTATTGTATCCAACTGCCAGCCGACATAATGCCAGTTAGCCCAAGAGAGTCCACCTTCTTGTCATAATTAGTTTGGTTTTGTGTTCTTGGTTCTCATCCATAACTGACAAATCGTAATACCAGTAACACCCGCAAGCATAAGCGCAGCAAAAGGCACGGGCGTGCCAGTGTAAGTTAAAGCGAGCACTGGCCCTGCTACAGCGCCGCAGGCATAGCGCAAAGTGCCAGTGACTGCGCTGGCGGTGCCAGAGTGGTCGGGAAATTTCATTAAAATCATGGCATCAGTATTGGTGCTGATCATGGTTAAACAGCCCAAGAGCGGCGCTAATAAGATAACCGTGTAAATCATATCCCATTTTAAAATATTTACAGTACACAAAAGCGCGGCTAAGACTAGGCCGGTGTACATGGCGTTGCGCACCATATAGGGCGAACCACAGCGGGAAACAAAACGGCTGTTGATAAAATTCGATAACATCAGGGTACTAATATTAATAGCAAACAAGAGGCTAAATACTTGTTCGTTCACCCCAAAATATTGAATGTACACAAACGGAATTGCGGTGAGATAACAAAAGAAACTAAATGACGAAAATGCAATGGTGAAAATTAATGGCCGTACACTGGGTTCAGCAAATACGGTTTGATAACTCGAAAAAAAACTAATCGATGCGCGTGCATCTGCAGTTGTCGGCTCGGGTAAATATTTCCAAATAAAAAAAAGCAGCATGACGGAGTAAGCAAATAGCACCCAAAAAATACTGTGCCATTCACTGAAATATAAGATGCCACTGCCAATACTGGGCGCTAACAGCGGCGCGAGCATCATAATCAACGACATATAAGACATGCCCTTAGCCGTGTGCTCTTTATAGAGATGACGAATAATACCGGGCACTACCACCGTTGCCGCCGCGCCGCAAAATGCTTGCAGGGCACGCATAATTAAAAACCATTCAATAGTATTTGCCCACACCAATAAAAAACTGGCCGCAGCAAAACCGCTGATGCCAAATAACGCCAAGGGCCTGCGCCCGAATTTATCCGCCAAGGGGCCGAACAACAACATACCTGTGCCATAGGCCGCTAAAAAAATACTGAGTGATTGCTGCACTGTACCGATATGCGCCTGTAAATCTTGCGCGATGCTAGGCATGGCGGGCAAGTACATATCTATCGCCAAGGGGGTGATGGCAATAGTGGCGGCTAATAAAATAATTAGCCAAACGGAATTGGATCTATTGGGTGTAGCTGGATACATAGCAGGGAATCCTCATTAGAGTGTTATTTTAGCTGCTAATGAGGGCTTTAACTGTGTAAATTATGTGTTCTTTATGAACGAAATTTTCGATGCTTTTAATAATGCGAAAATTAACGACTCCGTTCATCCTGAGCGCGAAGCAGTCGACGGATTGGTACAAGACCCTTCGACTGCTTCGCGCTCAGGGCGAGCGGGGGAATTTTAATCGTAC
>CAUOQW010000235.1:0-4837 GCA_963506825.1 uncultured Cellvibrio sp. | reverse complement strand
CATTATGAATTTGATCTTGTCGGAAAAACTGTTGAGGGTTTAGTGGGTGCCCGTGTTGTTAGCACCTCATCCGAGTTGAATGGTTTTGATGTGAATGCAGTGACTAAAGTTGCTACGCCTCTGGATATCAATTCAGATAACAACGAGGTGTTGCCCAATGCTTCTGCTCGTATTCAGTTGAGCGATAATTTGGCTGGCCGTTTCAACGCCTCCAAAACCTTAACTCGTCCAGCATTTGCTGATTTAAACCCTGCAATGTCTACACGCGAGCCAATTGCGGGCCAAATTCAACAAGGTACTGGCAGTGGCGGTAATCCGGATTTGGTGCCCTATGTTTCCACTAATATGGATTTGGCATTGGAATGGTATTTCGCAAAAGACAGCAGCTTGACCGGTACTATTTTCAAACGTAATTTTGATGATACCGTATTGTTCAAATCCAGAACTATTATGAAGGGTGCTATTCCATACGTTCTCAGCTCACCAGAGAACGCAGGTAAGAGTGATTACACCGGTTATGAAATTGGCTTCCAATACTTCCCGGAAAATTTGCCATCGGTGTTGCAAGGCTTAGGTCTTCAATCTAGCTACACCTATATTGATGGCACTCTAACCGATAAAGAAACTGGCAAAGAAACCATATTGCCGAACGTGTCTAAAAATTCTTACTCCTTCGTAGTGGCTTATGAGAAAGATAAGTACAGCGCACGTGTTTCTTATGTGTATCGTGATGGTTATAAGTCTGGTGAAAATACCTGTTGCAGTATGCCAATTAACATTATGGCTGCTGATTATGGTTCAACTGACATTAGCTTTAGCTATGACATTACTGACGATATCGTAATTACTTTGGATGCAACTAATATCTTCGGAGATAACTTCAACGATTACTTCGGCGATGCAACCTTGTTTAACCGCGATACTGTTCGTTTTGCTAAAACAGCATCTGTTGGTGTTCGCGCTTCCTTCTAATATGAAGCGATTAAATGTAAAAAATGCGGTGCTGGCGTAGGCCGCATGCTAGCCTGAAAAAGCTCTCGTTGGTACGAGGGCTTTTTTAGTTTATAGAATGAATATTTTTACTTTATTTAAAATTAATTGAGACAGTCTCGATGAAGAAAATAATAGCCAGTTTATGTTTGGTGTTCAGCGTCGAAGTCATAGCGGCGGACGCACTTAAATTATTTCCACTCGCCGATGTGCGCTTAACTCAAAGCCCATTCCTCGAAGCGCAAACAACGGATTTACATTATTTAATGGCGCTGGATGCTGATAAGCTGCTCGCGCCTTTTTTGCGCGAAGCGGGGTTGCCACTTAAGCAGGCAAGTTATGGTAACTGGGAATCTACGGGTTTAGATGGCCACATGGGCGGACATTATTTAACTGCACTTTCTCTCATGTACGCCGCAACTGGCGATCAAGAAGTTTTAAAACGTTTAAATTATGTAGTCGCAGAATTAAAAAGATGCCAGGAAAATACCAAGGGTTATATTGGCGGTATTCCCGGCGGTAAAGAAGCCTTTGAGAAAATCGCGCAGGGCAAGCTAAAGGTAGATAATTTTTCAGTTAATGGAAAATGGGTGCCTTGGTACAACTTGCACAAAGTATTTGCAGGATTGCGCGACGCTCATCAATACGCTGGTAATCAAGACGCGAAACAAATGTTAATTCGCTTGTCAGATTGGGCATTAAATCTCACCAGCAAATTATCGGATGCACAAATGCAAGATATGTTGCGCAGTGAGCATGGCGGCATGAATGAAGTCTTTGCGGATGTGTATGCTTTAACGGGCGACAAAAAATACATGGTATTAGCTGAACGTTTTTCGCATCAAGCTATTTTAAACCCGCTCAAAGAAGATCAAGATAAATTAAATGGTTTGCATGCCAACACCCAGATTCCCAAAGTCATCGGCTTTAAACGCATCGGTGATTTAACCGGTAAAAAAGATTGGCAAGATGCCGCACAATTTTTTTGGCAGACGGTGCACGACCACCGCACGGTAGCCATTGGTGGCAACAGCGTGAAAGAACATTTTCACGATGACAAAGATTTCTCCAGCATGATTAATGAAGTAGAAGGGCCGGAGACCTGCAATACCTATAATATGCTGAAGCTGACGGAATTATTATTTTTAAGTGATGCCAAAGTCAGCTACGCCGATTATTACGAGCGTGCGCTTTACAATCATATTCTCTCATCGCAACACCCAGAGTCAGGTGGCTTTGTGTATTTCACACCTATGCGCCCCAATCACTATCGCGTTTATTCGCAGGTGGATAAAGGTATGTGGTGTTGCGTAGGTTCCGGTATTGAAAGCCATGCTAAATATGGTGAGTTTATTTATGCCCATGAAGGCGATTCGCTCTATGTAAACTTGTTTATTCCTTCGCAGTTAAATTGGCGTGAAAAAAATGTGCAGCTAACACAAAGTACGATTTTTCCGGATGAAGAAAAAACGCAAATTACCATTAACTCCAATAAAAAGTTCACACTGAAAATTCGTTATCCGCACTGGGCAGGAGCAGTGAATGGAGCGGGGGCATTAGAAGTTCGCATCAACAAAAAATTAGTTAAGTTAAACGCGCAACCAGGGGAATATATCAGCCTCAATCGCAGTTGGCGTAAAGGCGATAAAGTTGAAGTGACGCTGCCAATGAAAACGCAGTTGGAGCAAATGCCGGATCAATCTAATTATTTTGCCTTGCTGCACGGGCCAATTGTATTGGCCGCAAAAACAAATCCGTTTTCGGGCGAGAAATTAAATTATCTCGCGGATGATTCACGTATGGGGCACATAGCCCAAGCACAGGTATGCCCATTAGAAGCATCCCCCTTGTTTGTGAGTGACACCAAAAACTTTATGGCCAGCATTAAACCTGTGCCGGGTAAATCGCTGACCTTTACGGCGGCAGATGTCGTTAGGGGAAAAAATTCAGAGAATATTGAATTTATTCCGTTCTTCCGCTTGCACGATTCGCGCTACATGATTTATTGGCCGTACGTTACGCCCGATAACTTAAGCGCAATGCAAGCCGCAACCGCTGCAAAAGAGAATGCGCGTTTAGCCTTGGATGCCATCACTATCGATCAAGTTGCACCGGGTGAGCAGCAGCCAGAGTCAGATCATTTCTTTAAAGCAGAAGGCGCCGATACGGGGTTGAATAAAGGTATGCGCTGGCGTCATGCAACCAGTTGGATGAGTTATGAATTAAATGATAAACAGCACCAGGCAAAAATCTTACGCATTAGTTTTTCAACCTTGGATGCTGGACGAAAATTTGATTTGTTTGTTAACGATAAATTAATTGAGTCCATAACCTTAAGCGGTAATGCACCACAAGAAATTTACACTAAGGATTTTGCTATTCCTGAAAAAATTGCGCGCGCTTCCAATGGCAAACTTGTAGTTAAATTTGTTGCGCACAAGGGTTCAATTGCAGGTGGTTTATATGGCTTGCGGTTGTTGAAAGAGTAATATGTTTTCTTGGCCGTGCCTGAATTTTTCAGGCACGGTTTTCTCGCTACATTTTATCTTTAATTTTTTATTTGCTTGCGTTATTGCACCGCTATCGGTGGTAATTCAAGGTTAATATCAGCCAATAGTAAACGCGTACGCGCTTTTTTACTGAGGGTTTCAAGGGTGTTAGACACGTCGCGTGCCAGCCAAACTATGGATTCATCTGAGCGTTTCATTAATGGCTCCAGCGCTTTAAGCTGACCTTCATTACCGGTAAGGCGCAGAGCAAGTAATGCATCTAGAACTACTGAAGAGTCCGCTTCTTTTAATTGCGGTAGTATTAAAATAGCCGCTCCTGCGTAACGGGTTTTCGCCAACATCCCTAAGGTTTTTTTACGCTCATCAACATTTGAACTTAGCAAACCCGTTTGCAATTGCGTGATATAGGTATTAAGCAACTGATTATCACCGCGCAATGATGCTACTTGCGCAATTACGCGTTGAAGCTCGGGGTTAGTTTGTGTTTGATACAGCAGCACTAAATCCTGATCGGGCAGCGCATCGCGGTTTTCGGCCAAATCCGCTACCACTTTGCAAGCAATGGCAATATTTTGGGCGTTAGAATTCGTCGCGGTAAAATCGCGCAACTTTTCAGCGAGCGAGCGAGCATCGCCCACAAAACGCGTACTCAAATCTTTGATTTTTTGATCTACGGGAGAAGTGGCTGCACCTGGGCCTGCACTGGCCATTGCGGACGCTTGTTCCTGTTGCTCTTGTGCAGCTTTTGTTTCTAACGCCAGCAACTTGCTTTTCATTGCCGCATTTCGATTTTCAGAAGCCACCAGCAAACAGCTTAAAATAATGATAAGCAGGGTACCTATGACGGCTATTGGGTAAAAATATTTCTGAACGATCTTCATGCGTGCGCCACTAATTTATTATAGGTAATTCGGCAATGATATCTGCGCTGGCAAGTTGGGTTCTCGCTTTGCTACTCAGGTTTTGCAAGCTATTCACTACATCATTGGCCAGCCAACTTACAGCAGGGTCAGGGTGATTTACGAGCGCTTCTGCCAAGCGAATGTGGTTTTGGTTGCCGGTGGCCCGCAATGCTAAAAGTGCATCCAACTTGACTCCGGTATCGGCATCTTGCAGCAGTGGAGCAATAGTATCCGCTGCGCTGGCGTGACGGGTTTTGGCCAGTTCAATTAATGCTTTTTGGCGTTCCGCCGGGTTGTCACTTTTTAAAGGCGTTTGCGCATCGCTGATTTGTTTTTCAATCAAACTATTGTCGCCGCGAACGGACATTACCTGCGCCACAACGCGTTTCATCTCGCTATTGGTTTGACTATGGTAAAGCGATGCAAGCGCGTCAT
>CAUOQW010000234.1:0-4845 GCA_963506825.1 uncultured Cellvibrio sp. | reverse complement strand
TATTCATTATAAATAGCTTTTTATCAACACTTAGGCCCATCTGGAAACCCGCCAGAACGGACTTTTTGCACATTTTTTGTCGCTTTTGAGCAAAAAAGTGAAAATTAAGGCTATGCATTCTGACGCCAAACCACAAATCGTCCCTTAGAAAACAAAAAACCCTCAATAATCTTGCGATTATTGAGGGTACTTAAAGCAATTCTTTAAGTTTGAGGATTAAGCTTCTTTGAGTACGCGCAACATACGACGCAAAGGCTCAGCCGCTCCCCACAATAATTGGTCACCCACGGTAAAGGCTGACAAGTACTGCGGCCCCATATTCATCTTGCGCAGACGACCTACAGGAATGCTCAAAGTACCAGTGACCGCCGTTGGGGTCAGATCGCGCATACTGCTTTCGCGATCATTTGGTACAACTTTAGCCCATGGATTGGCATTCGCAATCAAAGCTTCGATATCTGTGATAGGTACATCTTTATTCAGCTTGATAGTCAACGCCTGTGAATGACAGCGCATGGCGCCAATTCGCACACACAAACCGTCTACCGGAATCGGGTTGCCATCGCGACCGAGGATTTTATTTGTCTCAGCCTGACCTTTCCACTCTTCTTTGGATTGACCGGTTTCCCATTGTTTATCAATGTACGGCAGTAAACTACCCGCCAAAGGATGGCCGAAGTTAGCTTTTGGCAGATCATCGCCACGCATAGTTTCAGCAATGATGCGATCGATTTCGAGGATTGCAGACTTTGGATCAGCTAATTTATCTGCAACCGATGCATGCAGTGCACCCATTTGCGAAATCAACTCACGCATATTTTGCGCACCAGCACCCGAAGCAGCTTGGTAAGTCATAGAAGACACCCATTCCACCAAACCAGCGTTGAACAAGCCGCCCAAGCCCATAAGCATCAAACTCACGGTGCAATTACCACCGATGTAATTTTTAACACCTTTAGCGATGCCATCTTTAATCACATCTAGGTTGACCGGATCAAGCACGATGATCGCGTCTTTATCCATACGCAAGCTTGATGCAGCATCAATCCAGTAACCGTTCCAGCCAGATGAACGTAGTTTTGGGAAAATTTCGTTGGTGTAGTCACCACCTTGGCAGGTCACAATGGCATCCAATTGCTTCAAATCGTCAATTGAATAAGCATCTTTCAATGCAGGCAAACCTGCCGCTACAGCGGGTGCTGCGCCACCTACGTTTGAGGTGGTGAAAAATACGGGTTCAATATTCGCAAAGTCATTCTCTGCCTGCATACGTTCCATAAGAACGGAACCCACCATACCGCGCCAACCAACAAAACCTACTTTCATTTCATCTCTCTCTTTAAATTCAATTACGCAACTTTTTAACGTTCAATTAAGTTAGCGTTCAATTAAGCCAATGCTTTAACGACAGCGTCGCCCATTTCAGATGTCGACACTTTTTTAGTGCCTTCAGTATAAATATCTGCCGTGCGGAAACCTTGATCCAACACCTTACCTACCGCCACCTCAATTACGTCAGCCACTTCTGGATAGCCCAGCGAGTAACGCAACATCATTGAAACCGATAAAATTGTGGCTAGCGGGTTAGCGATGCCAAGGCCTGCGATGTCTGGCGCTGAACCGTGACATGGCTCATACATGCCGCGACCGTCTTTATCTAAAGACGCCGAAGGCAGCATACCGATTGAGCCAGTTAACATAGCAGCCGCATCGGACAAAATATCACCAAACATGTTGCCAGTCACTAAAACGTCGAATTGTTTTGGAGCGCGAACCAATTGCATGGCAGCGTTATCCACATACATATGTGACAACTCAACATCAGGATATTCTTTGTGCAGCGTATCCATCACTTCGCGCCATAACATAGTCGCTTCCAGCACATTAGCTTTATCGACTGAGCATACTTTCTTGCCGCGCTTGCGCGCCATTTCAAAAGCAGTGCGTCCGATACGAATAATTTCGCTCTCAGAGTATTTGTAGGTGTTATAACCTTCGCGCTCGCCGTTTTCCAAGACGCGAATACCACGCGTCTCACCGAAGTAAATACCGCACGCCAATTCACGCACTATAAGAATATCCAAACCAGAAACCACTTCTGGTTTTAGCGATGATGCATCCACCAATTGCGGATACAAAAGCGCTGGGCGCAAGTTCGCATACAAACCTAATTGCGAACGAATTTTCAATAAACCTTTTTCTGGGCGAATCGAACGATCTAACTTATCCCACTTTGGGCCACCGACTGCACCGAGCAAAATAGCATCGGCAAGACGAGCGCGCTCAAGCGTTGAATCCGCCAGAGGAACACCGTGTACATCAATTGCACAGCCGCCCATTAATTCATTTTCAAACGTAAAACCCAAATTGAATTTTTCGTTTACAACATCCAATACTTTGCGCGCTTCGCGCACGATTTCTGGTCCGATACCATCACCTTCCAGAATTAAAATATGTTTACCCACAATTCACTCCAAAAAATTTTAATTGATTTTATTAATTGTCAGCCAGCTTAATGGGCTCCAAAATAACCACTTCATCCATTGAAGCAGATAACCCTTGATCAACAAGAAAATCTTTCATATATACGAATGTAGCATTCCCAATCTCTTCTTTAATAAACCAAGCTATCTGGCACTCAGGGCAAACATACATTATTTTTTCTAATTTTATTACTTCACACTTTACAACATAAGCCCCAGTGCAAGCAGGGCATACACAATTCAAGCTCATCATTACTTCCTCACTTCACCACATCAAACAACCAAGGTGCATCTACACGCTTTTTAGCTTCGTAAGCTCGAATCGCATCCGCATGCTCAAGTGTTAAACCAATATCGTCAAAACCGTTCAGCAAACAGTGTTTGCGGAAATTGTCGATTTCAAACAGGAAGCTTTCGCCACTTGGGGTTTTTACCGCTTGCGACTGCAAATCAATAGTTAATTGATAGCCTTCAGTTGAATACATTTCTTGAAATAGTTTCTCAACAATTTCATCACTCAAAATAATCGGCAACAAACCGTTTTTGAAACAGTTATTAAAGAAAATATCTGCAAAGCTTGGCGCAATCACGCAGCGAAAACCGTAATCATCCAATGCCCAAGGCGCGTGCTCGCGGCTTGAACCACAACCAAAGTTTTCGCGCGACAATAAAATAGTTGCACCTTGGTAGCGTGGAAAGTTCAGCGGAAATTCGGCATTGATTGGACGACCTTCGCAACTTTGATCTGGCTTGCCTTCATCCAAATAACGCAATTCATCAAACAAGTTTTTGCCAAAACCAGTGCTCTTGATGGATTTCAAAAACTGTTTTGGAATAATCATGTCGGTATCGACGTTGGCGCGATCCATAGGAGCGGCCAAACCTTGTAATACAGTAAAACTTTTCATGGTTTGTTCTCCTAAGGATTAATTAAACGTACGCACATCAACAAAATGACCCGCAATCGCAGCGGCTGCCGCCATCGCAGGGCTCACCAAATGAGTTCTACCACCGTAGCCTTGACGACCTTCAAAGTTGCGGTTCGATGTTGAAGCACAGTGCTCACCATTACCCAATTTATCCGCATTCATCGCCAAACACATTGAACAACCTGGCTCGCGCCACTCCAATCCAGCGGCGATAAAAATATGATGCAAGCCTTCAGCTTCAGCTTGCGCTTTAACCGCACCAGAACCCGGAACCACAATCGCTTCTTTTACCGATGCTGCTTTAGTGCGGCCTTTCACGACTTCTGCCGCCGCACGAATATCTTCAATACGCGAGTTGGTGCAAGAACCGATAAATACGCGATCAACATAAATAGATTCAATCGGTTGGTTAGCCTGCAACCCCATATATTGCAACGCGCGAATCATACCTTCGCGTTTTACGGGGTCAGTTTCTTGCGCAGGATCCGGCACTTTATCTTCAATGGAAACCACCATCTCTGGCGAGGTTCCCCAGCTCACTTGTGGCTTGATATCAGCGCCGTTAATTTCAATTACAGAATCAAAATGTGCGCCTTCGTCACTTACATAATTGCGCCAGTCGGCAACCGCACGCTCCCACATATCGTCTTTCGGCGCATAGGTTCTGCCTTTTACATAATCGATAGTGGTTTGATCGACAGCGACCATACCGGCACGTGCGCCAGCCTCAATCGCCATGTTGCACACAGTCATACGGCCTTCCATGCTCATATCGCGAAACACCTGACCACCGAACTCCATCGCATAGCCTGTACCGCCAGCGGTGCCGATTTTAGCGATAATCGCTAAAACCACGTCTTTCGGTGTAACGCCCAAGCCAAGCTTGCCTTCAACCTTAATCAACATGTTCTTCATTTTTTTGGCAACCAAACACTGAGTCGCCATTACATGCTCAACTTCGCTGGTGCCAATACCGTGCGCTAAGGAACCCAAAGCGCCGTTAGTCGCCGTGTGCGAATCGCCGCAAACTACCGTCATGCCAGGCAAGCAAGCACCAGTTTCCGGGCCAACTACGTGCACAATACCTTGGCGATGATCGTTGATTTTGTATTCAACGATGCCGAATTCATCGCAGTTGTCGTCCAAGGTTTGTACCTGAATCAAGGACACGGGATCTTCAATGCCGCTGATACCGTGAGCACGCTCTTTTTGAGTCGTCGGTACGTTGTGGTCTGGTGTCGCCAAAATGGAATCAACGCGCCAAGGCTTACGACCTGCCAAACGTAGGCCGTCAAAGGCTTGCGGCGAAGTCACTTCGTGAATGATGTGGCGGTCGATGTAAATCAACGCCGAGCCATCATCGCTCTCTTTAACCAAATGGGCATCCCACAATTTGTCGTACAAAGTCTTTTGGATAGTCATAAAGCGACTCC
>CAUOQW010000233.1:0-4859 GCA_963506825.1 uncultured Cellvibrio sp. | reverse complement strand
ACCGGTCAATCGTTCAATTTCAATGGCTTTTAAATGTGCTGCAACACAAGCTTCTACCAAGGTACTTTTTGCTTCTAGATATTCGCGCTGTACGGCTTGCCATTCCAAGAAACTGTAACGGCCAAGATCATAGGCGCGGCGAGTATCATCGAGTGCAGTTTCAAGCGCGGGGAGAATGTCTTTGCGGTAACTTTTAATGATGTGCAAGCTGTGCAACAGCTCTTGATGTAAACCAAAAATAGCCGTTTCCAATCGCACCTGTTCTGCTTCGCGCTCAGCGCGGTTAAGTTCCATATTGGCGCGAACTTCCGCCATTCGGCCTTGTTGACGATCAAAGATGTTAAGCGGCACTGAAACACTGGCGAGCAATGCTTGATCGTTAGTTTGGGATAAATGTTTAACACCTGCGGATACTCGCCATTGCGCTTGGTTTTGTGCTTTGGCAAGCGCGAGCTGCGACTCTTCCCAACGCTCGCTCGTGACGAAATATTGCAAGCGCGGATTTTCGTTGAGCTTGTGTTGCAGCTCTCTGAAGGGGGTTACGTCAGGTAGCGTAAAAATATCACCGCGCACCTGAGTAAAACTGACATTCTTCGCTCCCCGCTTTTCACCCAAGGTTTCACCCCACTGCGCGGCCAGTTGGCGCAATGTCACTGCTAATTCATGCTCAACATCTTCGTGCTCTAACAAGCGACGAGACAAATCCACCTTGGCTCGTGCGGCCTCGGCGTTGGGGGCTTTACCGGCTTTTATACGGGCATCAATCACCTTAAGCACTTTGCGAGCGAGTGCGATTGCTTCATCAGCTTGTTGTAACCGAGTTTGCAGCGCGAGTGCCGTAATATAAATTCGCGCTGTGGTCGCGGCAGCGTCAATACGCTGAATGTCTTGTTCAACCTCTAACACTGACGTACGCACCTGCGCTGTATTTACCCGCTGATTGCGGAGGTTTCCTTCCAGTACCCAACTGATACTCAAGCTCGTTTCCGCGCGGTCCATACCCTTATAATCACCAGTGCCCAAGGCGTCTTCAACACTTAAGGCCAACTCTGGGTTGGGCTTCAGGCCTGCCTGTTGTACACGACCGGCTTGAGCGGTGAGTTGATAACCAAAGGCCTTTAGCGAAAGGTTGTCAGCCAGCGTTCGTGACATCGCGTCCTGCCACGTTAAGGTGGACTCTTGTGACGCAAGTACAGGGGAGCTATTAGCCGATGCTTCAGCAGCAAGGCTGTTATGGCATGGCAAACCCAATGCCGACGCCATCAGCAAAGCATTTAATAATGCTTTAGCGTGCCGGCTAGATGGCGCAAAAAACCGATCGCAAGTCGGTTTTTTTGGTGTGAATTGTTGCAAGGTGAACATAAATACTCATCTCAGTCAGAAAGTGAAACGGTGGATTTAGTGATAATGGTGAAGAAGGTTTTCAATGGTATGGTGTAGGGCGTCTGCGCTACCGAGGGTCAACGTCAGTAACAGCCCAACACAAATCAAAAAGGCAAGTAACGGAAATGCACGACCCGGCTTGGCACTCATGAGCTGTTCAATACGCTGTTCAATCGCTGAAGCGCCAAAATGACACAGGGCCACCGTGGATCGCTGGGCCAAAAAGCGCGCCGTTAACCGATTAACCTTCACCAAAGTCTGCGCAATTAATACCGGGTCGGTAGCGGCTTGGGCAACCCGCGCATCGGCCAGTTGCTCAATGGTTAACTCCATTGCTTTATGAAGATGCGTGCGCACTTTAGGGGTAAACACGCAGGCTACAAGATTGAACAGCCAAAGCCGTAAAGGGTCACGGTGCTGTTGGTGTGCTAGTTCATGGCGCTGCACCACGGATAACTCTTCCCGCGTAAGGGAGTCAATCAAGGAGCTGCTCACTATGACCTTGGGGCGTAGTAAACCTAGCGTAAAGGCACTCGGCATATCGCTTTCAATACGATAGACAGATTCACCCTGTGCATCCGCAAAGGATAATAATGTACGTGAATATCGGTGCTGCTGATAACCGCGATAGAGCGCGAAAGCCACTTTCCACGCTGTAAATCCCGCAAAAACCACCGCACAGAAACCTTGCCAGCTCATCCATACGAATGTAGGCGGATGATACCAACACAGATGGCCATGAGTATCGCCATGCATATGGCAGTGATCGAGCGAAAACCCAAGTTCGTGACTTATGGATGGCATGAGTGTTAATGCCGCGACATAGATACCCGCAAGGAAGGGAAACAAGGCTAATGACCATAACCATGTCTGACGAGCCGTTAAACTAAAATCCGCCAATCTGGGTAACAAACGTGCCTGCAAAAGCCCAATGAATATCGCCATGATAATAACGGTAAGGCCGACAACAACCCAAAGATAAAGCAATAAACCCGCTATGCCCGTTATCATCCGTTGCCATCCTGTTTATTTTGCGAATGCAATCTTTGGGTGGGTTTTTGTTGCACGTCTTGGCTTTTTTTCTGCCGAGAATCTTGAATTAAGGCTTCTAACCGATCCAAATGCGCTTCGTCCAAGTCGGCAGAAAGGCTAACAAATGCCGATAGCAGGTGATCATGGTCAGGTGAGAAGTCTTGGGTGGCTGCACGAATCAATTCACCAATAAAGGCTTTCTTTTCCATAGCGGCTTGATATTGGTAGGCATGACCCAGCTTTTCGCGGTTCAGAAATTTTTTCTTATGAAGCCGGTCGAGGGTGCTTTGAATGGTATTTAAGCTGCCGCCTCGGGATTTCTTGAAATGCTCATGCACCTGCTTGGCATCCGCAGTACCGTTAGACCACAAGTAATTCAACACCAGCTTTTCAAGTTCGCCCAAATTCACGGTTTACATCTCGTTGTTGTGTATAGACGAGTATACCCAATAAAAACCGATCTGCAATCGGTTTTTATTGGGCGTATCGCTTCGATGCGACAGCATTGGTTTTTGGCCAACATTGGCAGCGTCCGTGGCAATCACAAGTGTTTGTTTCGGAGTTGTTTTCGTTGTTGTAAAACGTTTTGGAATTAAGCTGCTTTAACTAATTTTTGTGCTGCAGTTGGTATCGCTGCACTCATTAGTCGGCGCCAAGCAGCAAGCCTTTTTAGCTTGGTGCCGTTTATATATAAAATAACCTGCAATCAGCGCCAAAGGCGTAAGACAAATCAAAACCTCTAGATTCTGCCTATTCATCAATGCAGCCAGCACACCAACGCTAGAAGCTCCTGCAATAATCAAATACAGGGGCACGGCACAGCAGCCGATGCATGCAATAGCGGCGGTAAAGATGAGCCATTTAGATTTTAGTGACGACATAACAAACTCCTTCGAGAAATAGGTTTTATTGCAAGAGATAGCAGCATAAAATCTGTAGTTACTACAGGTACAAGCTTTCATAGGATTATTTATGATATTTGGAATTGGCGATTTATCGCGGGCGACCGGATGCCCCATTGAAACTATTCGATATTATGAAAAAGTAAGCTTACTCAATACGCCACCACGTACGGGCGGTGGCCATCGCCTTTACAACGAGAGCCACCAAAAACGTTTAGGCTTTATTTTAAAAGCACGCGGCTTGGGTTTTAATTTAGACAAAACCCGCGAGCTATTAAGTCTTGCGGAAAATAATGAAAGATCTTGCAGCGAAGCCTTGCAGCTAGTGGAAAATAATATTGCTACGGTGAACCAAAAATTGGCTGAGCTTCAAGCCATAAAAGAGTCTTTATTGGTTATGGCAAAAAGCTGCCAGAGTTGTTGCCCCAGCGCTAAAGCACCGGACTGCTCCATCGTAGATGCGCTCTTTATACCCGCCACAAATTCAAAGGTTGCTCATGCTAAAAGCCACGGGCTTATTCGTACTCACCGCACTCGCTGAAATTATCGGCTGCTTTCTACCGTATTTGTGGCTGCGAAAAGAAGGTTCTATTTGGCTGCTAATTCCCGCTGCTGCGAGTCTCGCTTTATTTGTTTGGCTACTGACATTGCACCCAGCCGCAAGTGGTCGTGTTTATGCTGCTTATGGCGGTGTTTATGTTGCAACCGCGTTGCTCTGGTTGCATGTTGTGGATGGCATAAAACTATCCGCTTACGATTGGGTAGGTGCGGGTGTAGCGCTATTGGGCATGGGTATTATCGTGGCTGGCTGGAAGGCGGCTTAAACATCTAGCGCCAAGTTCCTTTCTGCTACACAGTGCAAATCAAGATCAAAAAATAAGGCGTACGGAGTGTATGAATAAAGTTGATCTCTATGTAAAAGCGGCAACACGCGATAACACGCGGCGAAGCTATCGATCTGCTATCGAACACTTTGAAGTTGTATGGGGCGGTTTTTTGCCTGCCACATCCGATTCAGTCGCCCGCTATTTAGCTGACTATAGTGAAACGCTTTCCATTAATACCTTAAAGCAACGGCTAGCAGCAATTGCTCAATGGCATATTGAGCAAGGTATGCCTGATCCGACAAAGGCTCCACTAGTAAAAAAAGTGCTTCGTGGTATTCGTGCCACACATCCCGTACAAGAAAAGCAGGCAAAACCTTTCCAATTAATTCAGCTGGAGCAGCTGGATGAATGGCTTGAACAACAAATTACCGCAGCAAAAGCACAAGGAAACGAGGCTGCGCAACGCAAACACGTTCGGGACAGAGCAATAATCCTATTGGGGTTCTGGCGAGGCTTTAGAAGTGATGAGCTAAGCAGGATCGAAGTTGAGCATGTACATATCATTCCGGGGGAAGGAATGACGATGTTCTTACCATTTAACAAAACTAGTTACCAAGGCGAGACCTACAAAGCTCCCGCGCTGGCACGGTTATGTCCAGTGGATGCCTACCAAGCCTGGATTGAATTATCCAAGCTGACTGCGGGGCCTGTATTT
>CAUOQW010000232.1:0-4881 GCA_963506825.1 uncultured Cellvibrio sp. | reverse complement strand
GAGTAATAACACTTTGTCGTTATTCCTCTTCTTTGCTATATTAGCCCCCGATTTTGTTGGGTATGTTGCTCTTAGGTTACTTTTTATACCAATTGCGCATTTTGTTTTCTCCTCTAAAAAAGCAGGGTGATTCGCTTGTCATTATCCCCGGAAAACATCACAGATTTTTGGTCGATTGCAGCCTATGTTGGCGGAATTGGCTTTCTCCTTTTCGTTATGCTTTTTATTCCCCAATGGCTTGGTGGTAAGGCTTGGGGTAGAGCTAAAAACGACCCTTTTGAATCCGGCGTTGTTTCTCAAGGTGGCGCTCGTCTGCGACTATCAGCAAAGTTTTATCTGGTAGCCATGTTCTTCGTTATTTTCGATGTTGAAGCACTTTACCTCTACGCGTGGGCGGTTTCCGTTCGTGAAAGTGGTTGGGTAGGCTTTGTTGAAGCCGTTTTATTTATTGGTATCCTGCTGGCTGGCTTGTTTTATTTAATCCGCATTGGTGCCTTGGATTGGGCTCCTGCACAGCGTCATCGCCGTGCGGAGCTGGCACGCAAGCGTTTAGCCGCTGCACAATCGTCAGCAGAATAAAATTTGAGGTTATGTCAATGAAGTACACGCTTACTCGCGCTAATCCAGAAGGTGCACAAGGTGCTTACCCTATGCAAACGCAACAGACTGTTGCGACTAATGCTAGTACCGATCCAATGGAAGACGAGGTTCATAAAAGTGTATTTATGGCGCGCCTTGAAGATTTAATTCACGCTGGCGTTAACTGGGGCCGTGCAAATTCTTTGTGGCCTTATAACTTCGGTTTGTCGTGCTGCTACGTTGAAATGGCGACTGCCTTTACCTCTCCGCACGATTTGGCGCGTTTTGGTGCTGAAGTTATTCGTGCATCACCACGTCAAGCTGACTTGATGGTAGTTGCGGGAACCTGTTTTATAAAGATGGCACCTGTTGTACAGCGTTTATACGAGCAAATGCTCGAACCAAAGTGGGTTATTTCCATGGGTGCCTGTGCTAACTCGGGCGGTATGTACGATATCTATTCAGTGGTGCAGGGCGTTGATAAATTTCTTCCTGTCGATGTATACATTCCCGGCTGCCCACCGCGCCCCGAAGCTTTCTTGCAAGCCTTAACATTACTGCAAGATTCAATTGGTAAAGAGCGCCGTCCATTGTCATGGACTGTTGGTGAGCAAGGCGTGTATCGCGCCGAAATGCAGCCTGAGCGTGACCGCAAACAGTCTGAGCGTATTGCCGCTGTCAACTTGCGTTCACCCGATGAAGTTTAATTTTAAAAATTAGCCTAAGCGACCGTAAATAATGACCGAAAACGTCACCATTAGCCCCGTAGTGGGCGCTGAACACGAAGTTGTACGCGAGCTGCATGCGCAGTTTGGCGAAGATGCTTTTGTGTTTCAGACTACCCTCGATAAAGTGCCTACACTTTGGGTGCCACGCGATAAGTTGATCGATGTATTAACTTTTCTGCGTAACTTACCACGCCCATATGTGATGCTTTACGACTTATCGGCTACCGATGAGCGTTTGCGCCAAAATCGTTTAGACATGCCAGTAGAGGACTTCACCGTTTTCTATCACTTGCTCTCGATTGATCGCAACAGCGATGTACGTATCAAGGTTGCACTTAAGCTCGACGATTTAAAGCTCCCAACCTCAATCGGTATTTGGCCAAACGCCAACTGGTATGAGCGTGAAGCTTGGGATTTGTTTGGCGTTGTATTTGAAGGTCACCCACATTTATCGCGCATTTTGTTGCCGACCACGAGGGAAGGTCACCCGCTGCGCAAAGATTACCCCGCGCGTGCGACTGAATTTGATCCCTTTAAATTAGATGCGGCCAAGCAAGATTTGGAACAGGAAGCTTTGTTGTTCAACCCAGAAGCATGGGGTATGAAACGCAGCAACAAAGATAACACTGAAGACTTCATGTTCTTGAACCTCGGCCCTAACCACCCATCTGCGCACGGTGCTTTCCGTATTGTGTTGCAATTGGATGGTGAAGAGATTGTTGATTGCGTTCCTGACATCGGCTACCACCATCGTGGTGCTGAAAAGATGGCTGAGCGTCAATCTTGGCATTCTTATATTCCCTATACCGACCGTATTGATTACCTCGGCGGCGTAATGAACAACATGCCATATATTTTGGCGGTTGAGAAATTAGCTGGAATTGAAGTGCCAGATCGCGTGAAAACCATTCGCGTGATGTTAAGTGAATTCTTCCGTATTACTTCCCATTTGCTCTACCTCGGTACCTACATTCAAGACGTTGGCGGTATGTCGCCAGTGTTCTTTATGTTTACTGACCGTATGAAAGCTTACGATGTGATTGAAGCCATTACTGGTTTCCGTATGCATCCGGCTTGGTTCCGCATCGGTGGCTTGGCGCACGATCTTCCCAATGGTTGGGATCGTTTGGTGCGTGAGTTTGTTGAATGGTTACCAGGTCGTTTAAAAGAATACGAAAAGGCTGCTTTGCAAAACTCTATTTTGGTTGCGCGTTCAGTTGATGTGGCTCAATACAACAAAGACGAAGCTTTGGCTTGGGGTGTAACTGGCCCAGGTTTGCGTGCGACTGGCGTAGATTTCGATTTGCGTAAAGCGCGCCCATATTCTGGCTATGAAAACTTTGAGTTTGATGTTCCGGTTGGCCAACACGGCGATGCTTATGATCGCGCAGTATTGCGTTTGGAAGAAATGCATCAGTCAGTTCGCATCATCAAACAATGCTTGGAAAATATGCCAGCTGGGCCATACAAAGCTGACCATCCACTGACGTGTCCGCCGCCGAAAGAACGTACTTTGCAAGACATTGAGACCCTGATTACCCACTTCTTGTCGGTATCTTGGGGTCCAATTATGCCTGCTGGCGAGAGCTGTCAGATGATTGAAGCCACCAAAGGCATCAACTCTTATTACCTGACTTCTGACAGCAGCACTATGAGTTACCGTACGCGTATACGTACACCCAGCTTTGCGCACTTGCAGCAAATTCCGTCTGTGATCAATGGTTCTATGATCCCTGATCTTATCGCCTACCTAGGCTCAATTGACTTTGTGATGGCCGATGTTGACCGCTAATACTCCCCAGACAATTGCCAGCGATCGCGTTGGCGACTTTGAGTTCAGTGCTTACGAGCGCGAACAAATTGAACACGCGATTCATCATTACGCGGAGCCTCGCGCTGCGACTATTGATGCATTGAAAATCGTGCAAAGCCAGCGTCGCTGGGTGCCGGATGGCGCTATTTATGCAATCGCCAATATCCTCGGAATTGGCGCCGGCGATGTTGAAGGCGTAGCCACTTTTTACAACCGTATTTATCGCCAACCCGTTGGCCGTCATGTGATTGCTGTGTGCGACAGTATCGGCTGTTTCCTGATGGGTTTTGATGAGCTTTATGGTTCATTACAAACCAAGCTTGGCATCAAGCCAGGTCAAACGACTGCTGATGATCGTTTTACATTATTGCCAATCGTTTGCTTGGGCGCTTGTGATAAAGCACCCGTGTTGATGGTTAACGATGCAACTCACTTTAACGTGACCCCAGAGAACGTTGATTCAGTATTGGAGCAATATAAATGACTTCCAATGTGAATCTTGGCCTGACTAATGTCGGCCCCGAAACTCATCCTTTAACTTGGCGCTACACCAAAGCCGGTAAAGCAGTTTTGGATATTCAAGAATACGAAGCACTTGAAGGTTATGCCGCACTTAAGAAAGCTGTTGCTATGCCTCAGGCTGATGTGCAAGCCGAAGTTAAAGCGTCTAACTTGCGTGGCCGTGGCGGTGCGGGTTTTCCAACTGGAATCAAATGGTCTTTGATTCCAATGGGGCCAGATGCAGGCCAGAAGTACTTGGTTTGTAATGCTGACGAAATGGAGCCGGGCACCTTTAAAGACCGGATGTTGATGGAGGAGTTACCCCATCAATTGGTTGAAGCCATGATTCTCGCTGCTTACGCAATTGGCGCGAGCAAAGGTTATATCTTCCTGCGCGGTGAATATATTCTTGCAGGCGAGCGCCTAAATGCTGCAATCCAACAAGCTACTGCTGCAGGTTACATCGGTGACAATGTATTAGGTTCAGGCTTTGCTTTTGAGCTTCATGTTCACTTGGGTGCTGGTCGTTATATCTGCGGTGAAGAAACCGCATTGATTAACTGCTTGGAAGGCCGCCGCGCCAACCCACGCACTAAGCCACCATTCCCGCAGCAAGCGGGCGCCTGGGGCAAGCCAACTATCGTAAATAACGTAGAAACTTTGATGAATATCCCCGCGATTTTGTTGCGCGGTGCGGATTGGTTTAAAGGTTTGTCGCAAGGCAAAAGCCCTGATGCCGGTACTAAAATGTACGGTATTTCTGGCCGCGCCAAAATCACTGGTCTTTGGGAATTGCCAATAGGTACCACTGGTCGCGAACTGCTTTATACCCACGGCGGCGGTATGGCAGATGGTTACGAGCTGAGCTGCTGGGTACCGGGCGGAGCCTCAACTGACTTCCTAATGCCAGAACACCTCGATTTGGCGATGGATTACGACACCATCATGAAAGCCGGCAGCCGTATGGGTACCGCATTGATCATGGTAGTCGATGATAAACAAAACATAATTTCAGCAGTGCGCAACCTTGAGCAGTTCTTCGCGCGCGAGTCTTGTGGCTGGTGTACACCATGCCGCGATGGTTTGCCTTGGACAGTGAAGATTCTCGAATCTATTGAAGCGGGCGAAGGGCAGGAGGGTGATATACAAACCCTACAACAACTCACTCGCTTCTTAGGCCCAGGCAAAACATTTTGTGCCCATGCGCCAGGTGCAATGGAACCACTGCAGAGCGCGTTGAAATTTTTCCCCGCTGAATTT
>CAUOQW010000231.1:0-4881 GCA_963506825.1 uncultured Cellvibrio sp. | reverse complement strand
ATAAATATTTATTAGAGGTGTAAGTATTAAATCTATGATACTGCGTTTCAATTTTGAAGGGAGTCGCACGCCAGATTAATCCCAAAGAAGCGTCCTTTAAACCCTGCCCCATAAAATCCTGAATTTGACTGGATGCGCCTTGGAAATCATGACTCGAACCCAAGGGCGCTATAAAATTAGCACCCTCTTTGTGACCCAATATTTCATAGCGCGCAATTACATCAAAACGGTTGATGCCAATGCTCGCATCCAATAAATAATAGGGCAACAAAGGTCTGTCACTTAACTCCGGCTGTTTTTGCACAGCCGATTCAAATTTAAGGCGATACTTAATGGCATCTACTTTATAGGTAAAGATGTAATGCGCTCCCAAAGTATTATTAGAGGTACGCGGTGCAGTGAGATTATCAATCCCATAAGCGTAGGCGACTAACTCAGAGTAATCCCACTCCTTTAAATCGAGTCGTGCAATATGAGTATGGTGCTTGTGATCGCCCAATAAATTAACGGGGCGTTCAGCAGCATCAGCACCATAGCCACCACCATTTGAAGACAACTGCTTATCCGCATCATCGCCAAAAATGCGATTTACGTTGCCGATATAGGCATAGCTTAATTGCGAATTACTGAAAAGTTTTAAATTAGCTAAGAGTGCATCAAAAGTTTGTTCGTTTTGCCAAAAGCCATTCCCACCAATAAAACGTTGGTCATCCCAATTAATTTGCTGGCGACCCAATTTAACATTCAAAGAATCTAGGCTAATCGCCAGATACGCCTGATTTAAATCCAATCCTTCCGCATCGGGAATGAGTGGTTTACCGTTAAGATCTACACCATCACTGTGTTCTTGTTTAAAACCACGGCTAACATTATCCACTTGCACATGGGTGCCAAAATATTCCGACCACTGGCTTTCCACATTTAATCGCAATAACAAAGATGTAGCACGCGCACGCTCTTCACCGTAAAAATCTACAACCCGCGCGCGCGCACTCCAATCCATATTATGTTCAGGTGCAGCCTCGGCCAATGCCGCACTCGTGCCGATGCAAGACCAGGAAAAACCGACCAAACCAATCCAACCGCACAGCTTTTTAATCATTGATAGCTACCAATCTTTAGCATTGCCTTCATGTAAAAAAGTTACACCTTTCATTGCATTCATTTCATCATAGAGTTTGTCGGGCATAGGGTTTTGCCTGCAGTCCATGTAATGCATTTTAGGTAAGTGATAAATATCCAGTGTGACAATTTTATTATTGAAGAGATAAATTTTTTCAAGCGCAGGAAGATCCGAATAAACAAAGGTCAACAATTGGTTTTCATTGGCTTTGAGTAATTTTAAACTCGGCAACTTGGTTAGGTTGAGTGATGTGAGCTTATTGTTAAATAAATATAGCTCCTCTAAAACAGGCAAAGCAGAAAGCTCCACCGTTTTTAAATGATTTTTGGCAAGGTTGAGATGGCGTAAATTCGGCAATCCTTTTACAGAAGCTTGAACAAGTTGATTGTTATAGAGCGAGAGACTTTGCAGTTGCGAAAACTGCTCCAAGCCATCCAGCACCGTAATATTTTTGGAGTTGCACTCAATTTTAGTAACCATATCCGCACTGACCCAATTATTCTTTTGCGCCAGTGCGACTAAGCATTGTTTAAACTGATTATCGCTAACCGAAAAATCTAAGGCCATAGCGCAATGGCATAGTAACCAGCCACCAATAACCCCTATTATTTTCATAGACTGCATGCCAAATTTTCCTGTTCTGACCGATAATATTTTACTGAGATTAGAAAGCCAACCTTAGCGCTACAAAGTTCTTCTGACGCAGAAATCATATCGCCTGTTCTAGTTCTGCGAGGAGCACACAGACGCCCTTCGCTAAAACAACCTCGCTAGGTTCATCAATCGGCGAACCACCTACTTCTTCTTCGGTTAACAACAATGAATCAGCATCTTTAATTAACCGCCAATTGGCTGTTGTTAATTCCAGCTGTGCAATATCGGTTTGTGTAAATATACCGAGCGGGCGAATTTCTTTATCGCTTTTGGAAACAGCCCACAACTGCAAATTTTTATCCGGTGCAACTTTCAACGAATCCCATTTTAACCACAGCTGCTTTCCATTGGTCGCCGTTAATACGGTTAAACGCGCAGCACCTTGGGGATCGGTCAATACCGCCACATAATCCGCATTGGGGCCAGAGGGGTTTTTGAGCGGTGCAAATAAAAATAATGAAAATGCCAACACCATGAGCGCAAGGCTTGGCATAGCCCACACAAACCAGCGCGGCCATATAAATTTATTGGCTTGTACAGGTTCGCTATGTGCTGTGGGTGCATTGAGCTGGGCTTGAATATTTATCCACACCGCTGTATCTGGTTTACGGGTTTCGTTTTCATCACTGAGTTGCATTAATTGCTCCTCCCAAAAACGCACTTGCTCGGCGAGCGTGTCGTTGCTTTGCAGCAAGCGCTCAAACAGCCTGCGCTCTTCACCGCGCAGCACGCCCGTAACATATTCAAAGGCGAGCACATCATGACTCAAATGAGAATCTACTGGTTCGTTTCCAGACATAACTTCAACCTTTCCGCGCCGCGATGCAACCAGGATTTAACGGTGTTTGTATTGGTAGAAAATGTTTGCGCAATTTCCTCACGGGAATAACCATAAAGATACGCCAATTCAACACTGCGCTTAATATTGTCGCTCAGCGCCAATAAGCATCGGTGTAAATTGAATTTTAATTGGCTGGCACTCGCATCATGCTCCGGGTTGTGATGGCTCACATGTTCCTCCAGCGAATACTCATGATCCGCTGACACAAATCGCTCGCGCAAACGCTGCTCGACTTCCAAGCGATCCAGCGCGCGATAACGCGCAATACTGGCCATCCACGTCAAGGGATTCGCCAAGTGTGGGCGATAGCTTCCAGCATTGTTCCAAATTTGTAAAAACGCCTCTTGCAGCACATCTTTAGCCACCTCGTCAGATTTTACAATGCGATAAACCACCGCATTTAAATAGGGGCCAATACGCTCAAATAGCGTTTTAAGCGCAGCCTGATCCCTAATTGCACAACGGGCAACCAGACTGATCAACTCTTCATTACGGGAATCAGGAGATACCGTCATATGTCATTAGCTCTTAAAAATCTACCCTGAAGATGATCTGCCCTGAAAGTACACAATTATGCCACTGCCAGACATATTAATGGGCATCACTCGTCATATACGGCATGGCTGCAGTAAAGTTGCAGGCTGAGAAAAATAAAGATTGCATCCTGTAAAAAATAAAAAAGGCGGCACTAAGGCCACCTTATGCGCGAGTGTAATAAGTCTACTGAAGTTTAAAGACCCGATAAGAGTGGGGCTTAAGGGTTAAGCTAAATACACTCTTCTCGTTGCCAGATGCTTTACCCCAATGCATATCCGGCTTTCTCACTTCAGCTTTTAAGGTTTCATTGGAAATAATATCTTTCAGCTGGGAAAACTCCTTCACGGCAGATATTTTCACCTCAACAGGCGTATCGCGATAACTCTGAACAATCAAAGTGTTATTGTCGTACAAGAACAAACTCATTTGCCCGGGGCCTTCTAAAACAGTTTTATCATCGCTCAATTCGCGTTTAATTTTCGTCAGGACCTCAACCGGGAGCTGGGAAATGTCTGCAAAGTTTTCCGGTACAGCCAAGACTAGCAATCGACCCTTCGAATAATCTGCTCCATGCAATAAGGGCCAACCATTAGGGCCATCATAACTGGATATAATTTCCCAGGAGTCATTGGTTAAATATTGAATTTGCGGAATTAAAATAGCTTTTTCCCCACTGTAAGATTTACCGTTAAAGAAAAAATCTTTTACTAAGGCTTTTCTATCGGTGTATTGCAGCTCCACAATATCATTCAATTTATCTTGAATAGCTTTAAGCAAACCAGAGGTAATGACTACTTTTTTCCCCGCCATCAATTGTGCTTTAATTTGCGGAACTAATTGCGCATCAAATTTGGCAGATTCCGTGAGTAGAATTACGCCTTCATCTTTAGGAAAATAGGGCACCATTTCAATAGGGATGCCCGCATTACCTAAGAAGTTTTGCAGAAAATCTTCGCCGGTTGAATGATAGGGTTTATAACTTTTTAGACCAACGGGCTTTCCTAGCGCACCTAAGAACTTATCCACTTTTTCAAAGGTAACTCCCGCCACTCTGGAAATGGTGGTCGGCTTTATAGTTTTGCCATTGACCGTTACGGGTTTGATCATTTCTGCATAATCAAAACTGGTACCCGTGCCCTGCCAAGATGCTTTTAACTTTTCATCGAGCGGTAACTGAATATTTTTTAAATCAAACAATGCCACCTGTGGTGCTTTAGCAAACAGTGTTAACCACAATTGTTCAGCGTAACGATCATAGCTTTTTATACCAAATGGATCGACCCAACCGCCACCGTTGCGCTCTGGTGCAATATTTTCGAAGTAGCGAATAACTTGATAGCCTAGATATTCTTGCAAGTGCTGGGCACTTAAGGTTGCATCGCGAGTTTCAGTTCCGCTATAAATACCATCAAACAGTTTAGGTTCGGTCTCAAGATTAAAGCCCAAGCCCTGAAAGTGCTCGTACCAATTAGGGTATTTAACAATGACCTTAACCTTAGGATTAACTTTTTTTGCTGGGGCAAGCATGATGTTTTTAGTAACTTCCGTCATTAAATCCAAACGGTACTGAGTCCAGCTTTTATTGCCCTTTGCTTTAATTTCAATATCAGATTTACAGCTCGTAAAAAAGAAATCGTCTAAAATCACCTCGTCAAAATTTTTCGCGGTGAACTCAATAACTTCCTGTACTTTTTTACGGTGCTCCGGATTGCTATAACAAAAGGTT
>CAUOQW010000230.1:0-4893 GCA_963506825.1 uncultured Cellvibrio sp. | reverse complement strand
TGGATTGTGCAAATTATTGACATCAGCCACCGCATTGCATTCGAGCAACTTTTGCAAGAAGAGGCCAGTTACAACCAAAGTATTTTACAAGCTGTGGTGGACGCCATAATCACCTTGGATGAGAAAGGCAACATTCGCTCAGTTAACCCGGCCGCTAGCCGTATTTTTGGCTACGCTGAAGATCAATTTATCCATCACCATATCAATCATTTTGTGCAAGACACTGACTCCGGCAGCATCATGCGCCATATTAAATACCATAGTGATGGCACTGATCTAAATACTGAAATTAATCACAATATTATTGGTTTGAAGTTAAACGGTGAAGCCTTTCCCATTGAACTACAGCTGTCGTACATTTATCGCAAAAAAGAAAAATTGTTTATTGCGTTGGTGCGCGACATGAGCAAAAAAGTAACTGAACAACACGCATGAGATGATTTCGGGCAATCTTGAAGCAAGTCAAAACAACTGCTTCTTTATTGGGTGTCTTACTGACAATATCGCACACGCTAGAGTGAAATATGGACTCACCTAATCTGGATAATGTAATACGGCTAAAAGTCCAGCCAACATCGCTGACCGAAGAGCGTGTGCGCGAACTCTATCGTGGCATGCCGCTATCGATTGGTGTCACCTGTATATTAGATCTCTTATTGACTATATCGAACTGGAATGTCATTGGTCAGGGCGACCTTATTTTGTGGAACATTTTAATGTTCTGCGCGATGTTTCTGCGCACAGTGAATTGGTTTTTTTGGCACAATACGGAGGCCAATTTTAGCGCGTACTACTGGCTTATTTTTTTTCGCGCAGGTGCTTTGCTTGCAGGCGCCATGTGGGGCAGCGCATCCTATTTCATGTTTGCCGATTACAACACCACCTACCAAGCACTGCTGGCTTTTACGCTGGCGGGTGTGGCTAGCGGCTCACTAACGTCTCTGGCAATTGATAAGTTTTCTGCCGTCGGCTTTGTCACTCTTGCAATCCTACCGCTCAGTATTAGGCTACATGCAGAACACGGTCAAATAGCCGTATCCATGAGTATTATGGTCGCGCTATTTATTGTTTTTGTACTCTCCGCTGCTAACCGCGCGCGCAAGCAACTTGAGCGAAACTTTGCACAAAAAGAACGCCTGATTGAATGGGGCAACGAACGCTTACAACAACAGCAAATCAGTAAAATGATTAGCGAAGCACAAACGCTGTTTATTGCAGAAAATGATGACAACAAAACCTTTGAACAACTCTTAACGGACACACTCAGTATTTCCAACAGCGAATTTGGCTTTATTGCAGAAACGCTTTATGCCGATTTAAAAACACCCTATTTAAATATGCTGGCAATGACCAATATAGCCTGGGACAAAAATAGCGAGTCTGCCTACGAACAATATAAAACTCATGGAATGAAATTTACTAACCTAAATACATTATTTGGTGCTGCACTTACTACCGGTAAGCCGATTATTAGCAATACGCCCGCAACCGATATGCGCGCGGGCGGAACGCCCAAAGGCCACCCGACGCTTACTGCATTCATAGGCATACCTATTTTTAATAACGCCCAACAGGTGGCCATGTTGGGCTTAGCCAATAGCCCCAAGGGCTATAAAGATGCGGATATAGAAACATTAAAACCTATCACTCAGCTAATTGCGCAATTTATGATTGCCATAGGCCACCGCCGCCAGCATCTTGCCGATGAAGAAAATATTAAACGCCATGCCAAGCACACCCAAGCCATTTTGGACGGTGCCTTTGATGGCATTATTACCATCAATGAACAAGGTGTAATCGGGAGCTTCAACCGCGCCGCAGAAGTGATCTTTGGATACCACGCCGAGCAAATCATCGGCAAAGATCTTTTGCAATTAATGCCAAAACATAATCGCGATGCAAACGCCGAGAAAAACCCCATCAAAAACTTAAAAGCAAGTTTAGGGGTAGGCCAAGAGCTTATTGGCTTGCGCAAAAACGGCAAAGAATTTGAAATGGAGTTGGCTATATCCGCCATTGAAGACGAGGAGGAAAGTTCTTACGAGGGAGAGAGTTCTTATGAAAAAGAGAGTTCCTATGTAGGCGTGATTCGTGACATCAGTGGCCGCAAACATACCGACAAATTAAAAAACGAATTTATTGCCACGGTGAGTCATGAATTGCGCACACCCTTAACATCAATTTCGGCTTCGCTAGCCATCATTGAAAGTGGAACCTTGGGCCCACTGCCCGACAAAGTGGGCGGCCTTATACAAATTGCAAAACAAAATAGTTTACGCCTGCAAAACCTGATTAACGATTTACTGGATATGGACAAGTTACTGTCTAACAGCATTGAATTAAATTACAGCAAATTTGACGCAGTTAAAGTGGTCCAAAAAGCCATGGCCGACAACCAATACATTGGTGAAAAATATCATGTTAAGTTTCAAATTATCAGCGCAGAAAGCGATTGCCATATAATGGCGGATGAAGTTCGCACCCAACAAGTGCTAACACACCTATTATCCAATGCAGCGAAATTTTCAAATCCCCACACGCTGGTTGATATCTCAATTAGCAAGTATAAAAATATGATTAAGGTGAAGGTTACCGATCACGGCACAGGCATAGCGCCCGATTTCAAACCTAATATATTTAGCAGCTTTACCCAAGGCGATAGCTCCAGCAGCCGGCAGAAAGATGGCAGTGGGATTGGGCTTAGTATTAGCAAAGAACTGATTGAAAAAATGGGCGGGAAAATTGGATTCACCAGCATCCTTGGTCAGGGCAGCTGCTTCTTTTTTGAACTTCCAAAAGCACCACCACCAAAGGCGCCACTTTAAAAGGCATCACACTAAAAGACACTATATTGAAAAATACTACAATAAAAGATACCACATTACATTTATAATAAAGTGAATATTATGGCTTCTGAAAAAAGCAGTTTTGAATTACACCTTGAAAAGCTAAAAGGCGAATACAAAACGCAATTACCTGAAAAAATTGCAAGCATTAAATCTGATTGGGACTTACTGAATAATCAATGGCAGAGTGAGCTTATGGTGCAATTACACCGCAATGTGCACAGCCTGATTGGCACCAGTGGCACCTTTGGCTTTAATGACATCAGCAAAACTGCACGCACTTTAGAAGAGCAACTTAAACCCTTGTTACAATGTAAAAGTAACGACTATAAACTCAATCAAGATTTATACGAACGAGCCATCGATATTATTAACAACCTTGCCAATCTACTATCGCCCTCAGCCACACTAGCAAGTCAAAAGTCCACATCAGCAATAGCAAAAAATTCCAGTGCTGACTTTGGCGAATTAGATAAACAACTCTCGCAAGCGCGAAACTCTGGAACAGTTGCGCAGGATATTTTAATTTACTACCTCGACCATGAGATTACTGCGCCCGAGCTGTTGCTACAAAATTTACTAAGCTATGGGTTTAACTCAAAACATTTTCGCAACATGCCGCAATTAGTAGATGCTATACAGCACAAACAACCAAGCTTGGTAATTATTGACTTGACTCTGCCCGACATGAGTTTGGAAGATATTTTTAACCTTGCGCGCACCTTCGTTCAACGCGGCATCAAGGTATTTATTTTTTCAGGAAGAGATGATTTTACCAGCCGGCTTCATTCGGTGCGCGCAGGCATTCATTCCTACGTCACCAAGCCTGCGGATATACCCGCTTTAGTGGGCATGATTCGCAACCACCTTAATTTAAATATTAATAAACCCACCCATATTTTAATTGTGGATGATCAAGTCGCCATTGCTGAATTTTACAAAACCATTCTTGAACAAGCAGGAATGAAAGTCACTATAGAAACCGACCCCTATGAAGTACTCCCTGCGATGCAGGCGTACGGGCCTGATTTACTCTTGCTAGATTTAAATATGCCCGAAGTAAATGGCGATGAACTGGCGGCCGTAATTCGCCAACAAGAGCAATATCAAAGTATTCCTATTTTATTTTTATCTGCTAATGCCCATCCCGATAAAAAAACCGATCTGCTAGAAATTGGGTCAGATGATTTATTATCTAAAGGCATGCCACCCGAAGAATTAGTGCGCCATGTAAAAAGCCGTGTTGAGCGTGCTAAAATCCTCACTGCAATGATGTATCAAGACAGCCTCACAGGCCTGCTCAATCATGCCCAAATTCAACTCGCGGCTGAACGCGTATTTCAACACTGCAACCGCAAAGGCACTACCTTTACCATTGCGATGATTGATATTGATAAATTCAAGTCGGTAAATGATACCTACGGCCATTTAACGGGCGACCGCGTTATTAAAGCCTTATCGCAATTATTGCAACAACGATTGCGAATAACAGATTACATTGGTCGCTTCGGTGGCGAAGAGTTTTTATTAATCATGCCCGATATAAGTATTAAGGATGCAGGAAACCTGCTCAATGGTTTACGCAAGGCCTTTGCGCTCATCGACTTCAAAGAAAATGGTGTGCACTTTAATGTGAGCTTCAGCGCGGGCATTGCTGAAAATACCGGCATGCAAAATTTTATGGAACAAATAAAAATTGCGGATGAAGCACTTTATAGAGCGAAGCAGCGCGGCAGGAATGTCGTTTGCGCTAGCCTTAATGGGGATTCTACCTAGAAGAAATGGAAAATATTTGTGGACAAGCATTTCTAAAAAAGTAGAGGAAAATTTACAAGCGGTTGCCAGTGCCCATAGATTTTAGTTTTTCTAAGATGGCATCGCCCATTGTATTTAAGTCTACGGTTTTATCGACACCCCCCATATGCACAGCCTCCTTAGGCATGCCGTAGACAACGCAACTCTGTTCATCTTGTGCCAGTGTATAACCGCCATGATTGCGAATATCCAACATGCCCTGAGCGCCATCCTTACCCATACCGGTTAATAG